>JAQTLZ010000004.1 GCA_028714635.1 Candidatus Paceibacterota bacterium | reverse complement strand
GAAGAAAAGAAAAACTGAAAATCAAAAAACAGAGGTCGAAAATTTGGCTCACTTGAGCGACTTAAACGGGTGGAAATGTACCAATCCCGTTTTTTGTTTTTTAATAAGATTTCCACATTGATTTCTCTACACGCACAGTTTTAAAAGGTGTATAATATTTGTAATTAATCATTCCAATTATTAGCCACGAAGTAAGTATTTTTTTATTGCCATGATAAAAGTTCTCCCACTCACAAAAGCAGATCTCGCAAAAATAAAATTGATTCGGAAGCGAGATGCAACAGTTGTCCCGTTTGAAGTTGATCGAATTGGAACTGCGGTTGCGAAAGCAATGTCTGTGACGAAAGAGGGAGGAGAAAGAGAAGCAGAGGCCGTGGCAACAAGAGTGTTTCGGGAGCTTCTTATCGACAAAACGCTTTCCGAAGATCCAAAGAAATTTACTCCATCAGTTGAATTTATTCAGGACTTGGTTGAAAAGGTCCTTATTTTGAGCGGTTTTGTAAAAACGGCCAAGGCATACATCCTTTACCGAGAAGAGAGATCAAAAATTCGAAAGCGAATCGGAGCAATTCCTGAAAAACTCAAAAATCTTATCGCAGACAGCAAGCAATACTTCAGAAATCCACTCGCGGAGTTCGTCTATTTCCGAAGTTATGCAAAATGGGTTGATGGAGAAAATCGCCGTGAGACCTGGATCGAGACAGTAGACCGATACATCGGCTTCATGCAAGAAAATTTAGGAAAGAAACTCAAAGATTCTGAATACAAAGAAATTCGACAAGCAATTATTTCTCAAAAAGTAATGCCTTCGATGCGGCTCTTCCAGTTCGCTGGCAAGGCTGCCCGAGCGACAAATGTTTCTGCTTATAACTGCTCATTCATTGCTCCAAAATCGTTCCAAGATTTCGGCGAGATCATTTATATCTCAATGTGCGGAACTGGGGTTGGTTTTGCGGTAGAGAGCCAGAACATTCAAGCACTTCCACAGATCGCGACACAATCAGGCAAAAAACTCCCAGCTTACAAAGTTCCAGATAGCAAAGAGGGGTGGGCTGATGCATTCGTGTTCGGTATGAAGACATGGTTTGAAGGAAATGATGTTGAATTCGATCTCTCCGGTCTTCGTGCGGCAGGCGCGAGACTCAAAACCATGGGTGGAAAGAGCTCTGGACCTGAACCTTTGCGGAATTTGCTCGCCTTTACCCGGGAAAGAGTGATCCGAAAGCAGGGAAGACGCCTTACAAACCTCGATGCCCACGATATTATCTGTAAAATCGGTGAATGCGTGGTTGCTGGAGGAGTTCGCCGAAGCGCTCTTATTTCTCTTTCTGATTTGGATGATGATGCAATGCGAGATGCCAAAAAAGGCCAGTTTTTCCTTACAGAAGGCCAGCGAAGCCTCGCGAACAACTCCGCTGTCTATAATGTAAAGCCTTCGAATACCGAATTTATGGACGAATGGATCGCTCTTATGAAGTCCGGCTCTGGAGAAAGAGGTATTTTCAACCGGGGTTCTCTCGCGAAAACTCTTCCAAAACGACGTCTCGATGTGTTGAAAGGCTATATTGGAGGACTTGGAACCAATCCTTGCGGAGAAATTATCCTCCAGTCAAAACAATTCTGTAATCTTTCGGAAGTTGTGGCTCGGGAGAACGATACGGAGAAAACCTTGATCGAAAAAACTCGGCTTGCAACGATCCTTGGAACCTATCAATCTGCTCTTACACATTTTCCTTACCTCTCTGAAGCTTGGAAGAAAAATTGCGAGGCGGAAAGGCTTCTCGGGGTGTCTATCACTGGCCAGTGGGATTGTCCTGCAGTTCGAGACCCGAAAGTTTTGGAAAAAATGAGACTCGAATCGATCAAAGTGAATAAAGAATTTGCAAAAAAGATGGGAGTGAATCCTTCAACTTGCATCACTTGCGTCAAACCATCTGGAACAGTGTCGCAAACAGTAGACTGCGCTTCTGGAATGCATCCTCGGCACGCTCCATATTACATCCGACGAGTTCGAATCGCTTCTTCAGACGCTCTCTTCAAGATGCTCAAGGATCAAGGAGTGCCATATTATCCTGAAGTTGGACAAACTATGGAAGATGCAACGACCTTTGTCATGGAATTTCCTATGAAAGCTCCGGACAAAGCAGTATTCAAAGATGATCTTTCTGCAATTGACCAGCTTGAGCATTGGAAGATGGTAAAAGTGCATTATACAGAGCACAATCCTTCGGTGACCGTTTCTATCGGAGAAGAAGAATGGATCGAAGTCGCAAACTGGGTCTATCAGAATTGGGATATTATCGGCGGACTTTCATTCCTTCCAAAATCAAATTACGTCTATAAGCTTGCTCCGTACGAAGCGATCGATGAAAAGAAATACAATGAGCTTCTCGCGCATTTCAAATATGTAGATTTCGCAAAGATCGTAACCTACGAAATGGAAGATGAGACTGAAGTGAAAAATGAGCTTGCCTGCGTCGCTGGAGTCTGCGAAGTTTCCTAAATCTAAAAACAAAAAACCTCGCGAAAGCGGGGTTTTTGTTCACTTACTACTATGCCAGGACTTTACACAGGAAAAGGCGACGCTGGAACGACAAAAATCTTTACTAGTAAGGAGCGTATATCGAAAGACTCTCCGGTTATCGAGGCTCTCGGCTCTCTAGATGAGCTAAATTCTTTTTTGGGTATTTGCAAAGTACTCTCATATGAGAAGAAGCTCAAACTGGAATCAGATCTTCTAGGAGATATCATCCACGCAATCCAAAAAGACCTTTTTATCGTCCAGGCCGAGCTTGCGGGGTCAGAAATGACCATCTCGCGCAAAAAGGTGGAAAGTCTTGAGGCTCTTATCGCAAAAGTTGAAAAGATAATCCCTCCTATTAAGACTTTTCGTATTGCGGGCGGGACAGAACTTGCAGCGCATTTTGATGTTGCGCGGACAGCTGTTAGGAGAGCCGAACGGCGAGTGGTCGGTGCGGGAGAAAAAGGAAATAAAGTCGGCTTAGATACCTTGGCATTTTTGAACCGTCTCTCGAGTGTTTTTTATGCCTTTGCCCGCCTCGTGAACGATCAGGAAAAAATCATTGAACCGTCTCCAGATTATAGCCTTTGATATCTCCTAATAGGAAAATGAATTATTTATATGCATCATGCATATGCATATATAAACATGACGCATATATACCCCTTATTCGCGCGAATAAGGGGTATATAGTATGATTGAGATATGGGAGGCCCGATGTACAAAAAGTTTAAAAAATTTGTGGGCCCTAAACAGCCAGTGAATATTGAACAGGTTTTGAAAGCGCTCGCTAATGGTAGGCGCCTATTTATCCTGAATCTTTTAAAAGATAAAAAAAGACTCTCTGTAGGAGAGATCAGTAAAAAGATAAAACTTTCTCTCAAATCGACCTCGAAACATTTAGTAATTCTTTCTGCGGCCGGTTTACTAGAAAAAGAACAAAAGAGCGTACAAGTATATTATTCAGTATCTTCTGAACTTAATTTTTCCGTGAGAACCATACTCAATATCATATTGCAAGATTATATGTAGGTCTTATTCGCGCGAATAAGACCTATATACGAGATTGGATGCGGACGGATTCCCAAATACTTGAAAATATGAGAGGATGGTGCAATGAAAGATAAGGTTGTTGTAATTACCGGCGGAAGCAGGGGTTTTGGCAGGGCTCTCGCCGAAGTCTTTATTGCTCGGGGTGCGAAAGTGATTATTTCATCACGGGATAAAAAAGAATTGGAGGAAACAGCCGACGAAATTAAAGCAACTTCTGTTGTTGCGGATGTGACAAAAGAAAAAGAGATTTTAAATCTTCGCGATGAAGCGGTTAAACGTTTCGGGAAAATTGATTATTGGATCAATAACGCAGGGATTTGGTTTTGTTTTTCTACGATTGAGGAACTCGATATTCCGAAAGTGCACGATCTTATGGAAGTGAATCTTTTCGGTACTATGTATGGCTCCAGGGCTGCTTTAATTCAAATGAAAGACCAGGGTTTTGGTACAATTGTGAACATTATTTCGGTAAGCGGACTTCGTGGGAGAGCGAAATCGTCTGGCTATGCGGCAACAAAATATGCAGTACGGGGTTTTACCGAATCGCTTCGCGAGGCGTGCAAAGAAACTCCGATAAAAGTTATTGCTGTATATCCGGGAGGTATGAAGACGGAAATATTTCATGACAAAAAACCATCTGATTATGATAAATTTATGGATGTTGAATCAGTTGCAGAGAGAACAGTGATGAATTTAGAAGCGGAAAATCCAAAAGAAGATTTAATAATTGAAGATTACGTACTTATATGAAGCACGACATAAAAGACATTAAACTCGCAGACAAAGGAAAGAAACGAATCGAATGGGCAGCGATTGATATGCCTGTGCTCAAAAGCATCGGAGAAGATTTTAAAAAGAGAAAGCCACTCAAGGGAATCACTGTTGCCGCTTGTCTTCATGTTACGGCAGAAACAGCCAATCTCATGATCGCGCTTAAAGATGGCGGGGCGAATTTGGTTCTTTGCGCCTCCAATCCTCTTTCGACACAAGATGATGTCGCCGCGTCGCTCGTAAAAGATTACGGCATTTCAGTTTTTGCGATTAAAGGAGAAGACAATAAAACTTATTTTTCTCACATAAAGGCAGTGCTCGATATGAAGCCGGATATCACGATGGATGATGGAGCTGATCTTGTCTCAGAGCTTCATAAAAATCGCGAACCACAACTCCTTAAAATGATTGGCGGAACGGAAGAAACAACGACCGGTGTTATCCGTCTCAAGGCCCTTTGGAAAGAAGGGAAACTGAAAATGCCGATCTTGGCCGTGAACGACGCCATGACCAAGCACTTTTTTGATAATCGGTATGGCACCGGCCAATCGACGCTCGATGGAATTATTCGCGCAACAAACAAACTTCTTGCGGGGAGAGTTTTTGTTGTCGCTGGCTACGGCTGGTGTGGACGAGGACTCGCAATGCGTGCTCGAGGAATGGGTTCACGTGTGATTGTCACTGAAATTGATCCAGTAAAAGCTCTTGAAGCGAATATGGATGGATTTGAAGTGTTGCCGATGAAGGGAGTATCAAAAATCGCTGATTTCATCTGCACAGTTACAGGAAACACGAGCGTTCTCGACGAAGAGCATTTCAAGGTCATGAAAGACGGCTGTATTATTTCAAATTCCGGCCACTTTGATGTTGAAATAAATTTGAAATCGCTCATGAAACTTTCCAAAAACAAGCGGACACTGCGAGATTTTGTAGAAGAATACATGTTGAAAGACGGTCGGAAAATATATGTTTTGGGAGAGGGCCGGCTTGTGAATCTTGCCAGTGCCGAAGGACATCCTGCGTCAGTTATGGATATGAGTTTTGCCAATCAGGCGCTCGGAGGGGAATACATGGTAAAAAATGGCAAAAAGCTGGTAAAAGATCATCAACCAGCCGTCTATCCGATTCCAGAAGAAATAGATAAGAAAATCGCAAAGCTCAAACTTGCATCTCTCGGCGTAACAATTGACACGCTCACGCCCGAGCAGAAAAAATATCTTTCGAGTTGGCAAGAAGGAACGCTCTAAAGTGTAAATTAATGAAATTAGAATCTGAAAATCCCGAAATTTCTCATTCGAAATCCGAAAGTGGCCGGGAGCTAGTTTATGCTAATGAATTTAAACAATTAATTCATGAAAATCCAGGTATTATAGCGTCTTTTCGAAAGCTAGAAAAGGAGGCGGAAGAAAAATATAAATCAACAGAACTTAAGTATGGTGACTCACTCGAAGATGCGGGTCTTAGGCTTACTGCTATCTGGCGTAGAGATCTGCATCCTGGGCAGATTAATGTTTGGAAACACCCCTTAGTGGAGAAGTCTGATATGTATTTTAAAGCTGAAATAGGTTCTCATGCATTTTTTATCAAACGCACACCAGGTCTGGAGGAAGATATGGGAGGTGTTCAGGAATTTTTTTCCATGCAAAGAGCGAAGGAGAAACTTAAAGATTTTCCCGGTGTTGAAGTAGTTGACTTTCAGTTAGGATACCAAGATAACAATAACGTAACTTATTTCGTCTCAAAGTGGACAGATGGAATTAGGCTCGATAGGTATTTGGAAAGTTTAATAGAGCGGGCCAAAACTGAAATAGATAGCGAAACAAGATCTCAAATGAATACTGAATTCGAAACTCTAGAGAAAACGTCTGTTTCTCTTAGGCGTTTACTCGAGGACGATTTTTGGGATGTGCAGGAGTGTAACATGCTTTTTAATTCGCAATCAAAAAAAATCACAGTTTTCGATATTCATTCAAGACCATCAGGTACATTCTAAATGTTTTCAAAAAGTCACAGACAAAACAAAATTCTTGTTTCGGGTTCGCTTGCAATCGACCTGATTTTTGATATTCATGGGAAAATTCAGAATGAAATTGTCATGCCTATCGAAAGCCAGCAAAATATGATGTTTGTGGCAAAGCGAAAGATCGAACGATACGGAGGAACTGGAGGAAATATTGCTTACGGCCTTGGGCTTCTTGGCGCAAAGCCGATTCTTGTATCTGCGGTAGGGAAAGATTTCGACAATGGTTTTCGCAAACATTTACTCTCTAATGGCGTGATTCCTAAAGTTTTTATTGATAAAAACGGCTTTACCGCGAATTTTTATGGAATGTCTGATGAAAAAGGACAGCAAGTAGGAGTGTGGCAGCCAAATTGCTATCACGAAGTAATTGAAAAATTTCCTCTGTCTAAAATTGTAGCAAGGACAGTCCTTGCTACGGTGTCGCATGCGATTGTTTCTGCGGGTACTGGTAAGAGTATGCTTTCTCATACAGAAGAGCTCCGAAAACTGTGTGGGAAAGAAATAACCATTATCTTTGATCCGGGCCAAGTGCTTTCTGTGTTCTACGATAAAACACTTCTTGAAAAAACTCTGAAACTCGCCGATATTTTCATAGGAAACGAAGTAGAATTCAAGCAAGCCGAAAGTATTTTGGGATACTCGCGAGAAGAAATCTTTAAACTCGGAGTGGCCACTCTTATTGAAACCAAAGGAAGCAAGGGAAGCATCGTTTATCATAAGGACGGCGCTAAAGAAAAAGTAAGCGCAGTAAAACCAAAAAAGATTGTTGGAACAACAGGCGCGGGCGATGCGTATCGCTCGGGGCTTCTTTTCGGCCTCTCACGAGGACAGTCCTTGCGAAAATCTTGTGAGTTGGGAGCGAAAATCGCAGCGAAAAGTATCGAATATTCCGGAGCACAGGAATATAAACTCTAGGACGAAATCCACAACCCCCATAATCTCTCTGGGGTATACTTATAGTCATGCGGAAAAAGGTAATGCGACTCTATCGCACCAAATATCACCTGCTCGGTACGATCCTTGTGATTGTCGTGCCTTTTCTTTTCCTTCTTTATTTTTCCCGAGTTTCTAATATTCAATCTGGGGTACTTTTTGAAAATCTGGTTTTGTCGGTCGGGCGAATTATTGTCGCATACATTATCTCGGCTGTACTGGCTTGGGTGCTTGCGGTTCTCTTTTATCGCGGTAAGCGGGCCGATTACGCCCTTCCCGTTTTTGATATCCTCCAAAGTTTTCCAACTTCCGCGACTCTTCCTCTCGCTGCTCTTATCTGGGGCAAAACAAATGGCACTGTTATTTTTTTCCTTGTCCTCACAATGATTTGGCCGATTCTTTTCTCGCTTATAAGCGCGCTCAAACTCGTAAAGCATGAATGGGAAGAATCTGTCGAAATAGGAGGAATTACCGGCTGGCGATATATAAAATCATTTTTGATTCCTGTCAGCTTTCCGGCCCTCATTACAGGTTCCATTATTGGTATTGGAGAAGGATGGGAAGCGCTTGTTGCAACAGAAATTATTATCGGCATTCAATCAGGGCTTGGACACTTTTTCGAACAATTTGCTACAAATACAACTCTCACAGCTCTCGGAGTTCTTGGATTTCTCCTCCTCATTTTCAGTGTGAACAAAATAATCTGGCTCCCTCTTCTTGAACGAAGCCATAAGATGCTAGAGGAATAACTTTTTATTTATGAGTACTATTCTTAAATTAAAAAATGTTTCAAAAAGTTTTCGGGAAGGGCGCGGAAAAGAAGTGCGCATACTTACCGATATTAATCTTGAAATAAAAGAAGGGGAGATCTTTACTTTTCTCGGGGCTTCCGGTTCTGGTAAATCAACTCTTCTTCGCCTGATGTCTGGACTCGATAAGGAGTACGCGGGGTCGCTTGAATGGGCTTCCACGGCACTTCCGAAAGAATGCGGATTTGTCTTCCAGCAGTTCGCACTTCTTCCTTGGCTTACGGTGCATCAAAATATCGAACTTTGGCTCATCTCCCGAAATATTCCTCTTGCCGAGAGAGAACGTCGAGTCAAAAAAGAACTCCAGGTGATGAAGCTTGACCGAGCGGGGCATCTTTACCCTCACGAACTCTCCGGCGGTATGAAGCAAAGGGTTGGAATTGCCCGTGCGCTTGTGATCGAGCCAAAAATTATCTTTATGGACGAAGCTTTTTCAGAGCTTGATTCATATACAGCCCAGACCCTTCGCCAGGAACTTTTGAATATTTGGCAGGAAAGAAAGATGACTATTGTCATGGTGACGCATATCCTTGAAGAAGCGCTTGAACTTGCAGACAGGATTGCTGTTTTAACATCAGATCATCCGTCCACTATTTCACACGTGATGGAAAATTCTTTATCGCGTCCGAGACAAAAACGTTCGCCAGAATTTTTTGCTCACGAAGATAAATTGTTTGGCTATGTTCGTCCGCATCTTGAGGCAAAAGAAAGGCGAGATGCGATGATGTGATTTCCGCGCTACGGAAATCATGTCGAAAGATGTACAGCCGAAGGCGTAGTACATTTTCGACTAGTTTTCTGCTATACTCTCGTCTAACTCATATGATCGAAGTTAAAAATCTTGTAAAAAAGTTTGGAAATTTCACCGCTGTGAAAAATGTAAGTTTCGAAGTTAAAAAGGGTGAAATTTTTGCATTTTTAGGTCCGAACGGCGCGGGAAAATCGACAACAATAAAAATGCTTACGACTCTCCTTCATCCCACAGAAGGGACGATTCGAATTGACGGAAATAATCCCGTAACAGAGGCGAACAAAGTCAGACACTCCTTCGGTATCGTTTTCCAAGACCCGAGCCTTGATGACGAGCTTACTGCCTGGGAAAATATGGAATTTCATGGAGTACTGTATGGAATGCCGAAGAAACTGCGCCGACAGAGAATTGACGAACTTATGGCATTCGTAGAGCTCACTGATCGAAAAGACAGTCTGGTAAAGCAATTTTCCGGAGGTATGAAGCGTCGGCTTGAAATTGCCAGAGGTCTCATTCATCACCCTAAAATTATTTTCTTGGACGAGCCAACACTTGGTCTTGACCCGCAAACTCGAAATCATATGTGGACGTATCTTCAAGAATTAAATAAATCTGAAGGCGTGACCATCTTCTTTACCACGCACTATATGGAAGAGGCTGCAAAAGTAGCACAGAGAATTGCCATCATTGACCATGGAACTATCGTTGCTTCCGGTACGGCGGATTCTTTGAAAGAACAGACGAGCACCAAATCTCTTGAAGAAGCATTTCTCGCACTTACAGGAAAGACGATTCGTGATGAAGAAGCTGGTGCAGGAGATCATATGCGTCAAATGCGCCAAGTGTGGAGAGGCGGAAATAAAAGATAAAAACTATGCTTTCAACTATTTACATTCTTTGGCTCCGACAAATTAAGCGATACATACGCTCCAAGTCTCGTATCATTGGTTCCCTTGGCCAGCCGATCCTATTTCTTTTGGCGCTTGGATATGGGTTCGGGCCGGTTTTCCAGCAAGCGGGAAAAGGGAATTATATTAATTTTCTTGTCCCCGGTGTGGTTGGAATGGGAATTATTTTTACGGCGATCTTTTCAGGAATTGAAGTGATCTGGGATAGGCAATTTGGATTTTTGAAAGAAACGCTTGTTGCTCCCGTATCTCGTTACAATATTATGATCGGAAGAACTTTGGGGGGCGCGACTGTTGCGGTTATGCAAGGTGTTGTCGTCTTTCTTCTCTCACTTTTGACCGGTTTTCATCCTGTATCTTGGGCAGTGATGCCTCTCGTACTTCTAGTAATGTTTCTCGTGGCGATTCTCTTCACGGCTTTGGGTACTGCCATCGCTTCGAGATTAGAAGATATGCAAGGCTTTCAGCTCATCATGAACTTTTTGGTGATGCCGCTCTTTTTTCTTTCCGGATCTTTGTTTCCTCTCGGAGAGTCTGGACAAGGTGTCATAGGCACAATTGCGAAATTTGATCCGCTTTCATACGGAATTGATGCGATGCGAGGGCTTCTTGTTGGCGGATATCATTTTGGATTGGGAACGGATATAACAGTGCTTTCTCTCATAACAATTGTGTTCGTCATCATTGGAGGATATCTTTTTTCTAAGATCGAGATATGAAAGATATTTGTGGGACATTTTTGACACAGATTATTTGCATTTTATAAAACGCTTTTATATCATTAGAGGCGTTGAAAGCTCTAGTTCCTTTTGGCTCTCTTAATTATTAGTTATTTATTCATTCTATGAAGAAAGTTCTTGTTTTGATTGTTATCGTGTTGGTTGTGCTCGGTATAGCGTATTTGGCAAAAGGCCCTGGAAAAGCTCCTGTGGCAACAGAGACTGGCCCTGTTACGATCGGATTCACAGGTCCACTTACGGGAGATTTGGCTAACATAGGACAAAATGCAAAAGCCGCAGTAGAAATTGCGGTAAGCGAGGTTAATGCGGCCGGAGGTATCAATGGCCGAACGCTTAATGTGATTTATGAAGATGATAAATGTGCAGGACCAGAAGGAGCAAGCGCCGCACAAAAACTCATAAACATCGATAAGGTTTCGGTGATATTAGGAAGTACATGTTCTCCAGCGACGCTCGCAATGGCGCCAATTGCAGAGCAAGCAAAAACAGTTGTGCTTTCATATAGCGCAACTGCTCCAAAAATCTCCGATGCTGGCGATTATATTTTTAGAGATGTTCCCTCAGATCTTTTCCAGGCAAAATATGCAGCACAATTTGCTTACAATACCCTCAAAAAAACAAAAGTAGCTATTGTCTACATCAACAACGATTGGGGAATTGGTCTTAACAAAGCCTTTACCGACGCATTTACAGCATTGGGAGGCAGTGTTGTTTCTTCGGAAGCGTATGCACCTGATTCTCAAGACTTGCGATCTCAAATTACGAAAGTAAAGGCTTCTACTGCAGATCTTTTCTATTTCCCATCTTTCACAGACGGAGCAATTGCAGGTATCAAACAAGCAAAAGTGCTCGGTCTTAAACAGCCAATCTTTGGAGCTGATTCTTGGGATGACAACAAGATATGGGATACGCTCGGAAAGGATGGTGAAGGAGTAATGTATACTCGCGTCAAAACAAATTCTACTGATGCCTTTAAAGCAAGTATGAAAGCGAAATTAGGAAATGACAGTATTATTTATCCTAGCAACTTCGCTTATGACGGAATAAAGATCCTTGCGCAAGTTATATCTCAAGTTGGAACTGATAGCACAAAAATAAAAGATGCGCTATACAAGGTGAATTACAATGGTGGTGTTTCAAACCTTAATATTCAATTCGATAAGAACGGTGATCCTGTCGGTGCAGATTACAACGTGCTTGTTGTAAAGAATGCAAAGGCAGAAGTGCTTCAATAATAGTTGAAGAATTTCTCAGAAAAAACCATCCCCAAGAAAGGATGGTTTTTTCGTGTTTAAATTGCTATTCTAAAGGTGCAATTTTATGTCCATCGTTCCTCAACTCGTATTAAACAGCATTATTGCCGGATCCATCTACAGCCTCATGGCTCTGGGTTTCAGCCTCATCTTCAGTACAGTGAAGTTTTTCGATCTCTCTTATGGAGTGCTTGCCACTGCAGGTGCATATGGAACATTTTATGTTTTGAAAACACTTGGCCTTCCACTTTTTGTGGCTGTCCCCGCGGGCATTCTCATTTCCGCTCTTCTTGGTTTTCTTTTCTACAAATTGATCTATCGAAAGCTTCGCGCTAGAAAATCCTCAAATACTGTGATGCTTGTTGCTTCGCTCGGTGTTTTTACAGCCCTTCAAGCAGTTGTGGCGATCCTTTTTACAAGCCAATTCCAAACACTTTCTTCCAATTTGGGGCAAGAGAGAGTCTTTATTATTTTGTCTGGCGCGATAACACAAACACAAGTCATCATTCTTTGCACTTCCATTCTTGTTGCAGTTGGTCTCGCTCTTCTTCTCAAATTCACATTTTTCGGAAAAATGGTAAGAGCAGTGGGGGATGATGAAGAAGTTTCTAAAATAGTGGGGGTGAATACCGAAAAAATTATTGGAGGTATCTTTATTATCGGCTCTGCAATTGCAGGTCTCGCGGGAATTATGGTGGGTTTTGATACGGGTATTGAGCCGACAATGGGCTTGCCGCTCCTTCTCAAGGCCGTCATTGCTTCAATAATTGGAGGAATGGGGAATATCTACGGCGCACTTCTAGGAGCTTTTCTTCTGGGTTTTGTTGAAAACTTCGGTATTTGGCACATTTCTGGAGAATGGAAAGATGCAATCGCGTTTGGAGTTTTAATTATATTTTTAATTTTTAAACCCCAAGGAATTTTTAAACAATAAAATGCCTTACCTTATCCATTTACTGATCCTTATATCCATTTACGCCATTTTAGCGATTTCCTTGGACTTGGTTGTTGGTTTTTCTGGCTTTCTTTCTCTTGCTCACGCGGCGTTTTTTGGTATCGGTGCTTATGTCACAGCGATTCTTCTTACTTCTCTCGGTATCAATTTCTTTTTGGCCGCTTTTATTGGAGCTCTCATTTCGGCATTTCTGGCACTTTGTATCGGTGCCGTACTTTCAAAGTTTAAAGGCGACTTTTATGCTCTGGCTTCACTTGGCTTTGGAGTAATTGTTTATAGTGTTTTTCTCAATTGGCAGGACCTTACTCGTGGACCCCTGGGTATTCCGGGGATTCCTCGACCAGCTATTTTTGGTTTCGCTTTTGCAGATAATTTCTGGTTTTTAGTACTCGCTCTCGTTGTAACTCTGCTTGTCTTTTTATTTTCCCATTTCGTCACCGGTTCTTCTTTTGGGCGAGTGCTAAAAGCAATTCGCGAAGATGAACAAGCTATTTCTGTATTCGGCTATAACGTACTTCTCTACAAGCTTGCGATTTTTGTTATTGCGGCTGCTCTTGCGGCCTTTGCTGGCTCTTTGTATGCCGCCTATATTACTTTTATCGATCCATCCACGTTTACTGTTACCGAATCCATCTTTATTCTTTCAACAGTGATCCTCGGTGGGCTTGCGAGCCACCGCGGCGCCGTACTCGGCGCCGCGGTCCTCATTCTTCTTCCCGAATTTCTCCGTTTCGTGGGCTTCCCAACAGATATAGCCGCCCAAATGCGACAAGTGGTGTACGGAGTGCTTTTGGTGGTGCTTATGATGTATAAACCGCAGGGACTTTTGGGAGAATACAAGCTTTGATTGCAAAAACTCCCCGGAAGGATAGTATTGAAGAATATTAAATAAAGCTTATTTTATGGGTAAAAAAACAATATGGGGGCTTGTGATTCTCGTCGTGGTTATATTGATTATCCTCATTGGACGAGGAAACAACTCATCAGGTTCTCCTAAAATCGGCGTGGTCGCTCCTCTAACTGGCTGGGGCGCATATTGGGGCGAAGGATATGTAAAGGGAATGCAGCTTGCTCAAGATGAAATCAAAGCAGGCGGAGACAATCTAGACATTGCAATTGAGGACGGTGCGACAGATGCACAAAAATCAGCTACTGCTGCGCAAAAACTGATAAATATCGACAAAGTAAACGCTCTGGCTGTCGAATTCACCGCTCCAAGCTCTTCTGTTAACCCTTTGTCTCTTTCAAACAAGATTCCTTTCGTCTACGACGCTCTTGTGAAAAAATTCGTGGAAGACAATCCGTATGCTTTTAAATTCTATTTTGACGTTGGGAAACAGTGTGCGGTAGCTACAGAATATCTCGCGAGTCAGGGTTATAAAAATATCGGCGGACTTTTCCTCAATCTCGACTTCGCTCCCGAATGCGAGCAGGCTATGACAAAAGTAGCTCAAGAAAAAGGAATTAAAATTGATATCACTAAATTCAACATAGATACGACGGATTTTCGCACGATCATTTCAAAAATGAAAAGCAGTGGAATAGATGCGCTTGTGCCGGTTTTCTATGAGGATCATGCCATCAGTTTCTTTAAGCAGAAAGCGGATTTAGGTCTCAGAATTCCGATATTCATGGGCATTGGAATTCCGGACGGCTTTACTGAAAAAGTTCGCTCAAGCGTTCCTCAATCTGCTATCGAGGGGGTAATGACATTTGATCAGCCGATTTCAGATGATTTCAGAGCGAAACTGGCTAGAAAATATCCGGGCATAGTAGAAAAAGATTTTGTTCCTGCTGCTTATGGGTATGATGAAGTTATGTATCTCTATAACGGACTGTCAAAATGCTCGAAGACAGATCCTGATTGCGTTGTTTCAAAGATGAAGCAAGATGCACATGTTGGCGTTCTTCAGTCGGCTGGTTTTGGAGACGACAGAGTGCTCGACATGAGCCCGGTTTATTACAGATATACATCAGGAAAACTTGTTGAGTTCAATCCTTAAAAAATCTCTATGGACAAGAAAGTAATTGGAGCAGTTTTCGTCATCTTGTTCATTTTTCTTCTTGTTTTCCTTGTCTCGAATAAGAAACCAGAAAGTTTTCGAATTGGAGTCATCGCTCCAATCACAGGTAACTTTGCCGCCCTCGGTGAACATATTCATAATGGTTTTGAAATGGCAAAAGAGGATGTTTTAGCTCAAGGAAAAATAAAAAGTTTCGATATACTCTATGAAGATGCTTGCCAGCCGAAAGAAGCTGTGGCTGCAGCTCAGAAATTTATCTCAACAGACAAAATAACTATTCTGGGCGGTTCATTCTGTGTTGTTGGCTTTGTCCCCGTATTGCCAATTATGGAAGAAGCTAAAATTGTGTCTTTCAATATTGCACCAAATCCAGATTCTGTTTTAGGACATAAGTATCTTGTTTCTACGAACAGTTCGATACAGCTCAAAGCAAAGCAGATAGCACAGTTTGCTCACGATACGCTTGGCGGGAAGAAGGCTTCTGTGATCTATTACAACACTCCGCTTGGAGCAGATTACAATAAGTATTTGTCTGAAACTTTTGAGAAGGCTGGAGGAAAGATTCTTTCAAGCGAGGTTACTGCTGTTGACGCGACAGATTTTCGGACACAGCTTACAAAAATTAAAGCTGATAAAGTGGATATTATTTTTGTAACGGAACTGGCAGCGCCTCTTGGAAATTTACTGAAACAAGCACGAGAGCTCGGCATTCAAGCAAAAATTGTCGGAAATTCTCAGAATGAAGACCCGAATGTATTGAGTACTGCAGGAATAGCTGCCGAAGGATTTATTATTTCTTCTGACGAGCCGTTTCCGAAGACCGATAAAATTCTAGATTTTGCGAAACGATATGAAGCAAAATTCAATCAAAAGCCAGATACCTTTGCCGCTAATGCATATGATTCTCTCATGCTCCAAGTTGATGCGTACAACTCTTGTGGCGCCGACTCTGATTGTGTGCTTAATTATCTCCATAGGATTAGTAATTACACGGGAGTGAGCGGACAAATCTCGATTGCCGAAAATGGTACTGCTTCAAAACCAACAATATTTAAAATCGTAAAAAATAGTCAGTTTGTTAAATTTGAACAATAAAAATGCCCATTCTCGAAACAAAAAGCTTAGTAAAACGATTCGACGGCGTACATGCCGTAGATCATCTCTCGCTTTCCTTTGAAGCCGGGAAAATCACTGGAATTATCGGCCCGAACGGTTCGGGGAAATCGACTCTCGTGAATTTGCTTACAGGAATTATTCCGCTTGATAGCGGGAAAGTTGTAGTGCTCGGAAAAGAGAAAATTTCAAAAGTCATTTCTCACGAAGTTTCCACTCTCGGAATCACTCGGACCTTCCAAGATGTCAGGCTTTTCGAGCAGATGAGTGTGCTTGATAATGTACTTGTAGTTTTGACCGAACGCCATGTTTTAAACTCGCTTTTTGAACGTCACGGGGCGTATCATCTTGCAAAAGCCGAAGAAGTGCTGAAACGAGTCGGACTTTGGGAGAAACACAAAGAACTCGCCGGAGGACTTTCGTATGGTCAAAGAAAACTTCTTGAAATTGCGCGCATACTGGCAATGGATTCAAAAATCATTCTTTTGGATGAACCATTCGCCGGACTTTTTCCCGAAATGCTCAAAATAATGGTCTCTATTATAAAAGACCTTCGAGCTTGCGGTACCTCGATCATCCTTATCGAACACAACATGGAGCTTATTCGCGAACTTTCTGATTACGTCTTTGTCTTGGACAGCGGAGAGCTTCTTGCAGAAGGGAAACCAGAGGAAGTTTTGGCTCGAAAAGATGTGATTGAAGCTTATCTCGGGGAATGATAGGATGGAGAACAAGTAATATTAAAAATATATGAATAAAAAGATATTGATCGTGGGCGCAGTTATCATTGTGATTTTGCTTATTATTATCCTTATTCCGAAGAAGTCAGACGGAAATACGATAAAAATCGGGCATATTGATTTTGTAACCGGTCCGCTCGCTAGCATTGGAGAGGCCGCGAAAAAGGGTGCAGAACTCGCTGTGGAAGATATCAATGCAGCGGGAGGAATAAAAGGAAAAAAAGTTGAATATTTGGTAGAAGATTACGCTTATGATGGAAAAAAGGTTATTCCTTCCTACGAGGCACTTATGAATAAGGGGATCCAGTACCTTATTGTTGAAGGAAGCACTGCTGCCGCAATTCTCAATCCAATTGCAAAAGAAAAGAAACAGTTCATGCTCGTACCGTCGGCCTTTACTCCCGTTTGGAAAGATGGAAATCCGCTTACCTGCAGAATTGCTCTCACCGCTGATTCTTACGGTGCAGCTACCGCAGACTACCTTCTCAAGCATTTTAACAAGCCAAAGATCGCAATACTCGTAAGCAACAACGAATACGGCAAAGGTATGATGGATGTTTTGAGCAAGGGTGTTGAAGCGGGAGGCGGAAAAGTAGTTATTACAGATACCTATGAGCAAGCGGGCGGGGATTTCCGAACACAGCTGACAAAAATAAAAGGTGTTGAATCACAACTTGATGCAGTGTTTACCCTTAATTCCGGCGCGAGCGTTGAACCTCTTTTTAAAGAGATAAAGGAATTAAAAATTACAAAACCGATTATTTCGGATACGAGTACCGTTTCCAATTCAAATCTTAAGGACAGGTCGCTTGTTGAAGGCGTGGTTTATTCCGATTATCCGCTTTCACCTATGAGAAGCGATGATGACACTCCGAAAGCACATGATATGAAGGAGCGATACTTCCAAAAATTTGGCGAGGAACCGGGTACATTTTCTGTGCAGTCTTACGATGCTATGATGATTCTCGCTAGGGCCATAGAAGACTCCGACGACACATCGTCTCAAGGGATCTCTGATTTTCTGATTCACAAGATCGGCACTTATGAAGGTGTTAATGGCAAATTTACATTTAACAATGATTGCGAGGTAGATCGCCCAGTTGTTATGCGGGTTGTAAAAGACGGCAAGCCAGTGCTTCTAACTCAGTAATGAAAGAAATCCTTCTTGAGGCGAAAAACGTGCACGTGCATTATGGTGGCGTAAAAGCTCTCGATGGTGTTTCAGTTGCTGTTGGAGAGGGTGAAATTCTCGCGCTTATGGGTCCGAATGGCGCTGGGAAATCTTCTGTTTTGAAGGCGATCTTCGGTCTCGCTCCGCTTCAAAGTGGGAATGTATTTTGGCATGGACAGAAAGTGGATCCAATAGCTCATGAAATGGTGGAACGAGGAATTTCTTTTGTTCCCCAAGGGAGACGAGTATTTCGGCACCTCACTATTTTGGAAAATTTGGAACTCGGCGGAATCACCGTAAAGAACAAAAAAGATCTCCATGAACGAATTGCAGAAGCTTTAGAAATTTTTCCAGCCCTGAAAGCGAAACTTCGGCACAAATCTGGCTCTCTTTCTGGCGGGCAACAGCAGATGCTCGCCCTCGCTCGAGGACTTATTACCCGCCCCCAAGTGCTTCTTCTTGATGAGCCCTCGCTCGGTCTTGCTCCGAAGATCGTTGGTGAAGTTTTCGCAAAAATAAAAGAAATAAATGAACGCCATAAAATAGCGATCGTGGTTGTTGAGCACAACATCAAAACACTTCTCCATATCGTGAATAGGATTTATATTCTTGATAAAGGAAAAGTTGTGACAGAGGGTACGCCAGAAATTCTCAAGGGAAATCGAATCCTGGAGGATGTTTTCTTGGGAAAATTAGTATAAGATTTTTCTTCATGAAGCTTTTATTTAAAACAACAAGTAAAACTGGAAAAGGGCGGGGAAAGCTTCTTGGATTTCCTACGGTCAATCTTGTTATACCGGATGAACTTTCACTCACCATGCAAGAGGGGATTTATGCCGCGCGCGCAACAATAAAAGACCAAAAATACAAAGCTGCGCTTTATTTCGGGACGGTGCCGACGTTTGAAGACGTAGATCACACTTTAGAGCTCTATCTTATCGATGCCGACCACCCCATTATTTTTGCCGGTGAAGCCGTAGAATTCGAAGTCGTAAAATTTATCCGCGGAGTTCAAAAATTTGATTCTCCGGAGCTTCTCGTGCGCCAGATGCAGAAAGATGTTGAAGCGATAAAATCTATTCTCTGAATCATTAAATTCTGCTAGAATGGCGGAATGCAAAAGGGAAAATCTAAAAATGTACGGCTTTCTAGCCATGTTATTCCCGAAAGATACGAGCTTAGTTTAAAGCCCGATCTTGAAGCTTTTACCTTCGAAGGGCAAGAAGCTATTACGCTTATTCTCAAAAAAGCCACAAAGACAATCACTCTTCATTCAAAGAATCTGGAAATAGAATCTGCCGAAGTAGAATTCGGAAAAGAAAAGATCTTTGCTCTTACAATTTCGTACGATGAGAAGGCAGAGACTGCTACATTTCACTTTCAAAATGAAATTCCTAAAGGGAAGCTTAAGCTTGCTCTAGTGTTTCGAGGAGTTTTAAACGATTTAATGCGGGGCTTTTATCGGAGTCGGTATGAACACAAGGGTCAAACGAAACACCTCGCCACAACCCAATTTGAGTCAACAGATGCCCGTCAGGCCTTTCCCTGCTTTGATGAGCCCGCTTTGAAGGCTATTTTCGATATCTCACTTGTTGTGCCGACAAACCTGACGGCTATTTCAAATACCATGCCTTCGAACATTCGGGAGCATGAGGGAGGATACAAAACTGTTACTTTTGAACCAACTCCGAAGATGTCTACCTACCTCGCGGCATTTATTGTTGGAGATTTTGAATCTATCGAAGGGAAAACTGCCCGGGGGACTCTTGTGCGAATTTTTACTACTCCCGGAAAAATTCATCAAGGAAAATTTGCTCTGGAAGTTGCGAAAAAATCTCTCTCATTCTTTGAAAAATATTTCGGCATTCATTATCCGCTTCCTGCCCTTGATCTCATTGCCATTCCGGATTTCCAATCAGGAGCCATGGAAAATTGGGGAGCCATTACCTATCGAGAGACTGCGCTTTTGTATGACGAAGAACATTCCGCGCTTGCCACAAAACAGCGAGTAGCTATTGTAATTGCTCACGAGATCGCCCATCAGTGGTTTGGAAATCTTGTAACGATGGAATGGTGGACGCATTTGTGGCTCAACGAGGGATTCGCAACGTACATCGAGTATCTCGCGGTTGATGCAATGTTTCCAGAGTGGGATATGTGGACGCAATTTCTTATCGAAGATCACGGCGTCGCCCTTCAACTTGATGCTCTCGCGAATACTCATCCGATCGAAGTTCCCGTGCATCATCCAAACGAAATCAGTGAGATTTTCGACAAAGTCAGCTATTCGAAAGGGGGAAGCGTTATCAGAATGCTCGCAGAATATCTTGGGAAAGAAAATTTCCGAAAAGGCCTTTCGCATTATTTGAAAAAACACAGCTACGCGAATGCTGAAACTGCTGATCTTTGGAAAGCTCTCGAAAAAGTTTCTGGCAAACCTGTGGCGAAAATAATGCGAGATTGGACGGAACATCCCGGATATCCAGTTCTCCAGGTTTCGCAAGTACAAAGCAAATACAATTTGACCCAATCACGTTTTTTTTCAAGCCCTATTTCAGAAAAGAAAGCTAAGGATAAAACTTTGTGGCATATTCCTGTAATTTCCAAATCGAATAATAAAAGTGAAGTAGAAAAAACTATTTCGAATAAAAAGACCTTTGCGGTTTTGAGAAAAGCCGGTTCAAAGTGGACAAAGATAAATTACGGAGAAACGGGTTTTTTCCGCACAGCATATCCGAAAGAGATGCTCGAAAGTTTTAAAAAACCGATCGAAGATAAGGTATTTGGTCCAATTGATAGACTCGGTATTATTCGAGACGCTTTTGCTCTTCTAGAGGCTGGCAAAATCAAAGTTGAAGATGTTCTCACTCTTTCGGAGAGTTTCAAGAACGAAGATGATTATGCTGTTTGGGGAGAATTGGCGTCTGGGCTTTCTTCGCTCGCCGGAGTTTTGCCAGCAGGGAAGTTGAAAGATGAATACAAGGAATATGCCGGAAAGATATTTCTAGGAGTTGTCAAAAAATTAGGCTGGGCAAAGAAAGATGAAGAAAGACACACAGTAACACTTTTGCGCTCACTTATTCTCGGAAGTGCGGGAATTTATGGCAATAAAGAGGTTATAAAACGAGCGCAGAGGCTTTTTCATGATTTTATAGAAAAAGGTGCTCCAATTTACGCAGATATTCGGGGTGTTGTTTTCATGCTCGTAGCTCGCTATGGAAGTAAAAAAGAGCACGAAACTCTCACTAATCTGTACAAGAAAGAGAAACTTCAAGAAGAAAAAAATCGAATCGGGAGGGCACTTGCAAATTTCTCTACTGAAAAACTCATAGAAGAAACTCTCAATTTTGCTCTTTCTAAGGAGGTGCGGGCACAAGATGCTTTTATACTCATTATTTTGGCATGGAGAAATCCGCACGGGCAAGAGTTGACCTGGAAATTTGTGAAAAAACACTGGGACGAGCTTTTGTCTCGGTACGGAGGAGCAGGAATTATTGCTCATATATTGGAAAGTGCGTCTGTTTTTGCAACAACCGAAAAAGCGAAAGAGATTCAAAAATTCTTTAAAACTCACCCAGCTCCTGGTGCAAAAAGAACTTTGGAGCAGGCAGTCGAGCAAATTTACTCGAATGCTCTGTGGAGAGAAAGACTTCTTAAAACTTTGCCGGCATTTTTAAAAAAGAATAAATAATTCTGTATGCAACTTCTCTGGAAATACGTAAAAAAACAAAGATGGCTTCTGGTGGGGACTTTAGCTTTGGCGACAATAAACCAGGGTTTTTCGCTTTTGGATCCGCAAATTTTCCGGATCATTGTTGATAGATATGCGACCCAGGCGGCGAGCTACACCCATTCCGGATTTCTTCGGGGTGTTCTTCTTCTTCTCCTTGCTTCGATCGGCGTTGCGCTTGTCTCGCGAATTGCTAAAAATTTCCAAGATTATTATGCGAACGTGATAACTCAAAGGGTGGGAACTGAAATGTACAGCGAATCCGTCGCTCATACTTTTGCCCTGCCCTACGCTATTTTTGAGGATGAAAGAAGCGGGGAGATGCTCCAGAAACTTCAGAAAGCCCGTCTTGATGCTCAAACGCTCATTATGAGTGCGATTGGAAGCATTTTCATCGCACTCGTTGGGATTATTTTTGTGATCATCTACGCACTCAATGTGCACTGGTCAGTTGGGCTCGTCTATATTCTTATCATTCCGGTGCTTGGAACGGTAACCTTCACTATTTCAAGGAAGATCAAACGGGCGCAGAAAAATATCGTCATCGAAACTGCAAATCTTGCCGGTTCGACGACAGAGACGATTCGAAACGTCGAGATGGTGAAAAGTTTGGGACTTGAAGAACAAGAGATCACTCGCCTTAATATTGTAAATCAAAAGATCCTCACCCTCGAACTTAAGAAAATAAAACTTATTCGCACCTTAAGCTTTATTCAAGGCACATGCATCAATGCCCTTCGTTCTTCGCTTCTTCTCCTTATGCTTTGGCTCATCTGGAATTCTGCCATCACGGTCGGAGAATTTTTCAGCCTCTTTATCTACTCATTCTTTATTTTCAACCCGCTTGGTGAACTCGCAAACGTTTTCGCACAATTTCAGGAAGCCAGCGCAAGCCTCGCTGCCGTAGCGGAGCTCCTTTCTCGCCAAGTTGCTCCGGTTCCTCTTTCTCCCGTGCGACTCAAATCACTTGAATCAATTGAATTTAAAAATGTTGACTTTGCTTACTCGGGAGCTCGAAGTTCGGCTGTTTCGGGGATTAACTTAAAAGTACATGTCGGGGAAACAGTCGCTTTTGTGGGCCCTTCTGGTTCCGGCAAATCGACTCTCGTAAAGCTTGTGCTTGGCCTTTACCAACCGGAGAAAGGTTCTCTTTCCTTCAATACTGTAAACGCGTCCAAGATCGATTTCGAGGCATTACGAAGTCGTGTCGGGCTTGTTGCGCAGGAGACCCAGCTTTTTTCAGGAACCATTCGAGATAATCTTTTATTCGTGAAAACTGACGCTACAGATGAAGAGTGTCTTTTAGCGCTTTCTTTTGCTCAAGCCACAACTATTTTAGAGAGGAGCGGGCAAGGACTCGATACAAAGATCGGCGAAGGAGGAGTGAAAGTTTCAGGAGGAGAACGCCAGCGTCTCGCTATCGCTCGTGCGCTTCTTCGAAAGCCGGAACTTATTATTTTCGATGAAGCGACTTCGAGCCTCGATTCGATTACTGAAAAAGAAATTACGGACACGATTCAGAGCGTCGAGATCGCGGCAAAAGGAGTTATGCAAATTCTAGTTGCTCACAGGCTTTCAACAATTGCCCACGCAAAGAGAATTTACGTCTTAGAAAAAGGCAAAATTATTGAAGAAGGGACGCACGAATCACTCCTTAAGAAAAAAGGATTGTACGCTGCTTTGTGGAGAGAGCAGTCGCCGACGAATTAGAGACTAAGAGCCTTTCGGAGTTCTGGTTCGTTAAAGCCGACGATTATTTTTCCTCCAATATCAATAACAGGCACTCCCATTTGTCCTGATTTTTCAACTGCTTCTTTGCGCGCAGTCATATCACTCGCAGCATTTTTATCGGTAAATTTTACGCCATTTGCGTTGAAAAAATCTTTCGCCATATGACAGAAGTGGCAGGTTGGAGTTGAGTAGATTATTACGTCTTTCATAGAAGTGTGAGATAAGATTAGTAAAAGAGTACTCATTATACCAGACTATTTTTAAGACACAAAATTTTTGCTGTAACCACTCGCATTCCCGCCATTTCGGTATATAATGTTTGCCTATAATTAATCAATTAATCCTTCATTTTATGGCCAATTCACCGTTCAACAACTATCTCGTAAGGCTTAAGAGCGCCTCGACCCTTTTGGGTCTTTCTGGCAAGGAATTCAAGACTCTTTCAACACCCAATAATGTCATCGAAAAAGATATCGAAATCGAGCGCGACAATGGCCAGATCGAGAGCCTCAAAGCCTACCGAGTTCAGTTTAATAATGCTCGCGGTCCTTATAAAGGTGGCATCCGTTTTCATCCAAAGGCAAATTTGAATGAAGTAAAAGCACTCGCTTTAGGAATGGCAGTAAAATGTGCGGTTGTGGGAATTCCGATGGGAGGAGGCAAGGGCGGAGTAGAATTTGATCCCAAGCAATACTCCTCAAAAGAAATTGAAGCTGTTTCCCGCGCGTGGATGAGGGCGATGGCAGAGCATGTCGGAAGCAGAAAAGATATTCCAGCTCCAGATGTCTACACCAACGGCGCGATTATGTCATACATGCTTGATGAATATGAAAAGATTGTCGGTTACAGCGATCCCGGAATGATCACGGGCAAACCGCTTTCTCTTGGAGGAAGTCTGGGGCGTGACACCGCAACCGCACAAGGGGGCGTGTACGTTTTGGAGGAACTTGTAAATACACTTGGTTTAAGGAGAAAAGATCTGCGCGTTGCAGTGCAAGGATTTGGAAATGCTGGATATCATGCGGCATCAATTTTACACGGACTTGGCTATAGAATTGTGGGTCTTTCTGATAGTAAAGGAGGAATTTGGAGCGCTCGCGGACTTGATCCGGAAGAAGTAAATGCGGTGAAAGAAGAGCGTAATGCTGTCACTGAATTTTATTGCAAGGGAACTGTGTGCGATATGGATAAACTTATGCACGATGAAGCGAAGATCTATAGTGAAAAAGATTTCGTAACGTGCCCCTGTGATATTCTGATTCCTGCTGCTCTCGACAATGCGATCGATGCGAAAAATGCTAAAAACGTCAAAGCGAAAATCATTCTCGAACTCGCAAATGATCCGACAACGCCAGAAGCCGATCTTATCTTGGCGAAAAAGCGGGCGATTGTTGTACCGGATGTTTTGGCAAACGCTGGGGGAGTAACGGTTTCCTATTTTGAGTGGGTACAAAATATTACTGGCCAAAGATGGACTGAAGAAGAGGTTCGAGACAAGCTGAAGCCGATCATGCTCAAAGCTTTTGAAAGCGTCTGGCGCCTTTCAAAAGAGAAAAAGTTGACCCTTCGTAACGCAGCATATTTCGTGGCGGTAGAAAAAATCGCGGCCGCAATGCGAGATAGAGGCTCGTTTTTGTGATAGTATGGGTTTATGAGCACCGGCCGAAAAGTCGCCATTTTTGATGTAGACGGAACGATATTTCGCTCTAGCCTCCTTATCGAATTGGTGGAAATAATGATAGAAAAGGGGCTTTTTCAGGAGTCTGTGCGGGTAGATTACGAACGAGAGCGTTTACATTGGCTTGAGAGAAAAGGGGATTATGAAGCCTACATTCAGGCTATCATAAAAGTTTTTGTCGCAAATATTAAAGGCGTTTCTTATAAAGAATTTGACGATGCTTGCACAGAAGTAATCGCCCGGCACAAAGACAAAAATTATCGCTTTACCCGAGACCTCATCAAAGATTTGAAAAAGAAAGGTTACTACCTTCTCGCCATCTCACAGTCTCCGAAAACAATTCTCGATAAGTTTTGTATTCCGCTCGGATTTGATAAAGTGTATGGCAGGATTTATGAGACTGGGCCTTCGGACAAATTGACTGGTGCGGTAACGGACGAACATCTCATAAGCAATAAGGCCAATATTGTGCGCAGGGCGGTACTTAAAGAAAATCTGACCCTCGAAAATTCTGTCGGAGTTGGAGACACTGAAAGCGATATTCCGTTTTTGGAAATGGTGGCTAAACCAATATGTTTTAACCCAAATTCGATGCTTTGGAAGCAGGCAAAACGCTCAAAATGGAGAGTTGTCGTGGAAAGGAAGGATGTCGTATACGAGATATAAACACAAGAAATTGTCACGTACTAAAATTTTTAACGTTATTCTATGAGACGCACCGATGATGAAAATACCCGAACGCTGTTAGAGGAGGCGAAAAAAGGCGATAAGCATGCTTTTGAAGAAGTGTACCGCCTTTTCTTTACGCCAGTCTATCGATATGTCTATCTTCGGGTAAAAGACAAGAAGCTCGTTGAGATGCTTACCCAAGATGTTTTTATAAAAGTATATAGTTCGCTCGGCCAGTTTCAATCTAAAGGAGCATCTCCGCTTTCGTATTTCTTTACAGTCGCGAGAAATACCATCATTGACCATTGGCGAAAAGATAGAAATAAGATTTCGTTCGGAAAGGAAGACCTTATGCTGGTAGTTCCAGATACCGCTGATAATCCGGAGCAATCGTACGAAAAACAAGAAACAAAAGCTCTTTTGTACAAGGCGGTGAATATGTTAAAGCAAGATGAGCGGGAAGCTATTTCAATGAGATTTTTAAACGAAATTCCGAATAAAGAGATCGCGAAACATATGGAAAGAACGGAAGAATCAGTCCGACAACTTCAGTCGAGGGGGCTCAAATCACTGCGAGTGATCCTTCTTGAGCTTTCCGGCAGTGGTGAAGAAAAAAAATAATTCTATGGCAGCTCCTAAAAAAGAAATTGACGAAAATCTAATAGCGAAAGCCCTCGAAATGCACGAGGCGGGCAAAGTGAACCAAGAGATCATCTCTCGGCTTGTTCCAAACGGTAATAAAGAGGAACTGGAAGAGATCCTTGAATGTTTGGCTTGGGTAGAAAACGAGGGCAAAAGTATTTCTCCCTCGCCACTTCTCCTTCGCACCATTTTGGCTCACGTACCTCACGCAGAGAAAATTGCTGCCGCCACAGAGGTTCCTCCGATTTCTGACGAGGGTTTGAAGAAAAAAATAAAAGAGCGTCCTATTTTCGACATTTCTAAATTAAAAGACACCTTCTTGAATAAAAAAATCTTTCTGCCTGTTGGTGCGGTGGCCGTTGTCCTCTTTCTTTTTCTTATTCTTAAACCCGGAAGTACCCCAACTACAAACACCATTCTTCCTTCTTCCGAAGCCACGCAAGCTTTTCTCACAAAATCCGCAATGGAAAATCCCGTAACTATCGATGAGATCTTCAATGACTTGGATAAAGAAACAGAGGATGAATTGAGCAGTGTGACAGCAACAGTAGAGGCAATGACTCCAGTTTCTGCGTCGGCTCTCTTGGATACGGGCACAATTATAGATGCGAATGAGACAGATAAGGGAGTTTGTGAGCGAATTTCAGCCGCAAGCGCTGATGCGAATGCACAAATTAGCGGGAAACAGGTAAAGTTCGAAACCGCATATAATCTTGAACAGGAAAAACAGGAGCAAAAACTGGCGAGCACAACTCAAGAATTAAAAGACAAGAGAGATGCTGCCGAAGCGTCCTTCGCATCCCAAGTGCTTTCATTTTCAGATGCCGCCTCAACAACCGAACAAAAACAAGCAATTTCTGACTTCCAACAGGCCGTAGAAAAAGCTCGCGCAGCACGCCTTGTTGCCGTAGATGGGGCTGTTAAAGTTTTTGGAGATGCGGTAGCAAGTTTGACTGACGCGAAGAAAACCGCGAGCTTAACCGCACTCCAAAACTTCGGAACGTCTGTACAGGGCGCATTTCAGAAGGCGCAGACCGATTGCGCAAGTTCCATTTCAAAAGACACGACCCAATCAAATCTTATAAAAGCTCTGAATGCCGCAGAAGCCAGCCTTAAAACAAATCAAACTTCTCTCTCTAAAACAGCTCCCACCTTCGACGCTCTCGTGAAAACACGAAGAGATTCGATACTGAAAGCATTTTCTGGCTACAAGCTTTCTCTTCGAAAAATGAAAGCTGACTTACGGCTTGTATTTCCTCTGGTGAAAAAGTAACTCTCCTTTTTTACACGGGTATACCCAGGCACTAACTTTCCAAAAAGTTAGTGCCTGGGTATAATAGATCCATGCAGAATTCCCTCGGAGTTCTTTTGTCAGTCTCAACACTTCTTCTCTGGAGCGTTGGCGATTTTTATATCCAGAAATCAACCCGAATAGTGGGTATTTGGAAATCCCTTTTTTTCATAAGTTTTTTCGGAATGGTCTTGGAGTTGCCTTTTGTCTGGGTTGAGGTGCAAAAGATTTTTCTAAGCCCGCAAAGCCTCATCCTTCTTGTCATTCTCGGAGCATCTGTCTTTCTCGCTGCTTTACTCGATTTTGAGGCCCTGAAACGAGGGAAGATCGCCGTTGTCGAGCCTGTGTTCGGTCTCGGAATTCCTTTTACTGTCTTCCTGGCCGTTATCTCTGGGCACGATATTTTAAGTCTCACCCAAAGTCTTCTGATCGGCGCTATCTTCATCGGAATAATCCTTTCAGTTATGGTCCGAGGTTCTTTTCGTTATAATCGGATTATTTGGGAGAAAGGAGTCTTCATCGCAATTCTTGGAACTTTGGCGATGGCTCTTACCAATTTCCTGACTGGAGTAGGGAGCCAGCTTATTTCTCCGCTTATGACAATCTGGTTCATCAATTTTTTCTTAACCATTGCAACCTTCGTATACCTTTTTGCAAAAGGGGAATGGAGAAGCTTGCCAAACGACATGAGAAGGCACTCGAAAGTCATTCTTGAAGAAAGCCTTTTTGACAACATCGCCTGGCTTGCCTACGCGTTTGCAATGACCCTTATTCCAATCAGTATCGCGACCTCAATAGCCGAAAGCTACATTGTGATGGCAGTGCTACTCGGCGTCTCTGTGAATAAAGAAACGCTTAATCGGCATCAAGTGCTCGGCGTCATTCTCGCAGTTCTCGGAGTAATATCGCTCTCGCTTACTGTGACTGGCTGATATGCTGCACATAATTCTCGCATCGCTCGGATTTCTTCTTATACTTCTTGTTTCAGAAGCTTGCAAGAAGCATTTTCATTTTTCAGCGGATATAACACGGAAGATCGCCCATATGTTTTCGGGTGTCTTTGCCTTTTTTCTGCCGTATCTTCTTACCCGCCGGGAACTTATTGTTCTGTCGGTTTTATTTATTGGAATTGTTTTTGTCACGAAAACACTCGGATTATTTGGAAGTATCCATGGAGTATCCCGCAAAACGTGGGGCGAAATTTATTTCCCGCTTTCTCTTGGACTTTTGGCTTATTTCTTTCTTCCAAATCACGTACTTTCGGCTCAATTTGGAGTTTTAGTCCTTGGGTTTTCTGACGCATTGGCGAGCATTGTTGGAATAGAGTTTGGCTCTCATAAATTAAAAATCTGGGGACATCAAAAAAGTATCGAGGGAAGCGGTGCCTTTTTTGTCACAACCGTCATCCTTATCATCGCTTTTCTTGCTCCAACTTCATTTTTAGCGATTATTGCCGGGCTTTTCATTGCCTTTTTCCTAACTTTTGTCGAACTTTTCTCGATAAACGGCCTCGATAACCTTCTTTTACCGATATTAGGTGCATATTTGTTCCAATACTTACTGCTTGCTTTGCGCTAACTTGAGGACTAAAATAGAAGGATACAGCTTATTATAAGGCTTTCTTAACTATTAGAGCGTATGGATTTACTATTTCTTTTGGGACGAGTGTTGTTTGGAGGCTACTTTCTTTACAAAGGAATCGGCCATTTTACACAATCAGCTGTTTTAGTCGCTCGTGCATCAAATCGTCATGTGCCAAGCCCTAAAATTGCCGTGTATGCTACGGGCATACTCATCCTTTTGGGAGGAGCCGGAGTTATTCTCGGTATTTCTCCAGTCTGGTCGCTTGTCTGTCTTATCGTCTTTCTTATTCCTGTAACTTTCATCATGCATCAATTTTGGAAGGAAACTGACCCCCTTCAGAGAAGAATACAGGTTAGCAACTTCTTAAGAAACATTGCTCTTCTCGGAGCAGTACTTATGCTTCTCTCGTTTCCGACTCCTTGGCCGCTTTCTTTCTAGGAATTCCTTACCACCCAAGCGAGCCCCACACCTTTTGGGAAACTCACTGGGCGAGGTGCGGAGCACCGCAAGACCTTGAGCGTTCTGTACTCAGAAAGCGAAAGGTGTACCGCTCCTGTAAGGAGATGTGCAACGCAAGCGTCAGAAATTTTTGCGCCTTCGGCTAAAAATCTTCTGACGTGATTTTTGTGTGGCAAAAATCACGAGCTTTTCCGGAAAATTGAACTGTCTGAGCCTCGCCTTACAGGCGGGCGAGTTTTCACGTTTTCCGAAGTAGAAAAGTGACTATTCCGCAATCAGAGAACCAGTGGCAGCTGTTTCCCAAAAGGTGTGGGCGAGTGACTTTACTGTCCTCTTAGGTGTGCTTTTTTTATTATTTCGATGATCTGGTCTTCATCATCTGTAATGCTATAAATGAGCAAATCTTCGGCTCGGATCGTGCCGTATTTTTCCAAAAGGGTAGCACGGAAAAGTTTCTCAAGGGGTTGCCAGTATTCCGAGCCAAAAAGAACAATCGGCACTGGAGAAATTTTATGCGTTTGTCGAAGCGTTAATATCTCAAAAAATTCATCGAGCGTACCGAAGCCCCCAGGAAAAAAGATACAGCATTTAGCCGTGAAGGAGAGAATAAATCGTCGGACAAAAAAATAATAAAAATCAACACTATCGGTAACGTATTGATTTGTTGCCTGTTCGTGGGGGAGCCGGATAGTGATGCCTATCGAATCTCCATTTGCATCCTTTGCGCCCCTGTTGGCCGCTTCCATAATCCCGGGGCCTCCACCTGTGACAACCGCGCAGTTGGTTTCTTCAACAATTCTTTTTCCCAAAATCCGAGCCTTTTCGTAATAGACAGTTCCTTCTTGAATCTTCGTTCCTCCATAGATAGTGACAGTTTTCGGATATTGAGCAACGAATTCGAAGCCCCTCAAGAATTCGTTATCAATTTCAGACACACGGTCTTTCGCTGTGACATGTGCGTGATGTTTGATCTTGTCTATGAAAGAAACAAGAGCCTCGGTGTTGTTATCGGTTGCCATTGGATTTTATTTTATCAAGAATTACTTTTTTAATCCAATACTTTCGAGAAACAAAGTCAGTTCTTTACCGCTAAGTTCCCGGTATTGCCCCTCTTTTATATTCGAAAGTCGAATATTCATGATACGAATGCGCTGAAGGTCTCTCACTTCGTACCCGCATGCGGTACACATTCTTCGGATTTGATGTCGTTTCCCTTCGGTAATCGTAATAGTGAGAGTTTTTTCGTCTAACTCTTCTACGACGGCAGGCTTAGTCGTGAAATCTTCAAGAGCGATGCCTTTTTCGAGCCTTTGAATAAATTGTTCTGTGATCGGCTTATTCACCACCACTTGATATTCTTTTTCGTGATCTTTATCGGGACTCAAAAGCCTTTCAATAATTCTTCCGTCATTTGTGAGAATAATGAGCCCACGAGATTCTTTATCAAGCCGGCCCACAGGAAACACTTTGGTGCGAAATTTTACAAGATCAACGATCGCTTTTTCGCCAGGCTGGGGCATTGTGGTCGTAATCCCCGGAGCCTTGTTGTATGCGAGATAAACGTAATTGTTTTTCTCTCTGCCCGCATTTTGTATTTCCACCTTATCATCCTTATTCACCTTATCCCCAAGTACGGCAATTTTGCCATTTATGGTCACCTTTTTCTGTTCAACTAAAGTATCGGCGCCACGGCGAGTTGAGTGTCCTTGGAGCGCCAAGTAGCGATTAATCCGCATTGGATAGGCGATTTCAGGCTCTTTTGGCAGTGATTTCTTCATCCCGTTAGAAGCTAGCTTCGATTATCTGGTAAATGTTAAGTTTATGCATGGTTTGTAAATATTGGTTGCTTCTAACGGGATTCATAGGAAGGTACTATAACATGCATTGCGTAAAATAGTCTGTGAGTATATGATTACACTATATTAATATCCTTTTTCATTTTATCGCATGAAAAAATTAAGCAAAAAGGAGTGGATTGGAGTGGTGGTTGCTCTTGTCATCGTGGGAGTTTTTATGATATTCCCTCAGGTGCTTAAAAGCATCCAGGGAAATTCAGCCATGCCGGAAATTTCACCGGCGGCAATCGATACGGCACAGTTACCACAATAGAATATTTTTCTATTGTATAAGGAAAAGGCCGTATCAATACGGCCTTTTATGTCCCCCCACCAAAAAACTATGCGAGCCATAAAATTCAAAATTGAAAAGAAACTCAAAGGAAAGCTGGGGCGAGCCGGTATTTTGGAAACGCCTCATGGGAAAATTGAAACGCCCGCATATGTAGTGGTGGGGACAAATGCAACCATAAAATCAGTAAACGTGGAACAAGTGAGGGCTTGCGGGACAGAAGTTGTACTCGCCAATACCTATCACCTCTATCTTCAACCCGGAGACAAACTGGTGAAAGACGCCGGCGGACTTCACAAATTCATGAACTGGCACGGACCCACCATGACAGACTCGGGAGGATTTCAGGTTTTTTCACTTGGCGTTGCGTATAAAAAAGGTATTACGAAATTCGCCAAAACAGAAGACCTTCACGATGATACGAATGAACAAGAAGAGAATAAAATCTCACCACAACTCGCAGTCATCGACGAAGAAGGGGTAACGTTCAAATCGCACCGCGACGGAAGCATGCATCGTTTTACGCCAGAACGCTCTATCGAAATTCAGCACAACATCGGCGCCGATATGATCTTTGCTTTTGACGAATGTACATCTCCGAGTGCTCCGCTTCAATATCAAAAAGAGGCAATGGACAGGACTCATCGCTGGGCAAAACGCTCTCTCGATTACCACAAATCACAACCGCATTCCGAAAAGCAGGCTTTGTTCGGAATAGTTCAGGGGGGCAGATACGAAGATTTGCGAAAAATTTCCGCAAAACAAATCAGTGGAATGGATTTTGACGGATTTGGAATTGGAGGTTCATTTAACAAAGAAGATATGGGAACTGCGGTGAAATGGGTGAATGAAATTTTACCAGAAGAGAAGCCGAGACACCTTTTAGGAATCGGTGAACCAACTGACTTGTGGGAAGGAGTTGAAAATGGCGTAGATCTTTTTGATTGCGTGCTTCCGACTCGTCTCGCGCGCAATGGTTCTATTTATACAAAAGACGGAAGAGTGGGGATTACGAACGCTCGGTTCACAAAAGATTTTTCTCCAATCGAAAAAGATTGCGGATGCTACACTTGCCAGAATTATTCTCGCGCTTATATTTCGCACCTTTTCCGCTCTGATGAAATGCTTGCGGGAACGCTCGGTTCAATTCATAACATTTATTTTCTTGTAAATCTGGTAAAAACAGCTCGACAGGGGATTATCGACGGCAACTTTCAAGAACTCAAAGAAGAATTCTTAGCAAGATTCCGCCCAAATATGGCCTAAAGTAAGGCTAAAAACTATTGACTTTAATGCCCAGATGTGCTATACTCCTAGTAGGTAGGGAGATGAATTAAAGCTGGAATCATCCGGCTTTTTCATTTCGTGGCGGAGGCTTCAAATTTAGGAGGCTACACAATGTTCTTCAAAATCTTTTCTGGTTTTTTGGTCGCGATGTTTCTGGGCTGTGCGCCCATGACATTCGCTGTGGCGGAGGAACCGCAAGCAATGCCCGCGGCTGGGCTTGACGCTGAGGTCAGATGGCCCGATAACGGCTCGACGTTGGTCACCGGTGAGTACTACACGGTGACTGTGCGAATCAATCCGGATCTCGGCATCACGAACCTGCAGGCAAGCCTCTGGTACTTGATGCCGAGCCCGATGGGCTATCAGGATGTGTATGTGTCTACGATTAGTTTCGGGACACCAGTACAGGATGAGTACACGTGGGTGGATTTCCAACCACGAACAACCGATACCGGCGCACAGCTGCCGGACGGCCTGTACTTCATCCAAATTTCCCTTTTCAGCGATGGGAAGGGTAACGGAACGTTCGTCGGGAACATTCGTGGCAGCGTTTTCAATTTGATTTCGCCGCCGACGATTTCATTTCTCGATCCGGAAATCATAGCTGTGGGAGAGGAGTTGACCATCTACGGCGGTGATTTCCAGCAATATGGAAGTTCCGTGTTGATTCAAAATATCGACACGGGAGCGTTCCGCAGGTTCGAGTATCTGGAATCTGAATACGGCTACGGCCACCGGTTGTTTATCACTATCCCCGATGAAATGTTTATCGCGGGAAAAGGAGACGCGCCGATACCAATCGGAACACATGCAGGTGTGTATCGCGTTACCGTGCAGGGGTATTACGGCGGTCAAAGCGAAAGCTATTTCACGATCACTGATACGCAAATCAGCGTATACCCGCTCCAGTATGAGTACTCCTTGGGGGATTACCTGAGGTTTGGGTATAGCTCTGACGGACTCGTCAGGGCAAATGTGATGGTCCGAAGGATTGACACCTCGATGAAGTGGGTCGGCTCTATTGCCGAAAACTTTTTCCCCGACTCCGAGGAAACGCAATGGTACATCGAGTATGATGTTCCGCCGGGTGTGTATCAGATCTTCGTTGAGAAGACTGACCGCACCTTTCGAGCATTTTCGGCGCCGTTTACGATTTCCGCGGGCGGTAAGGGTGTTGTGAAGCCGACAGTGAACCCGACAACTACAAGCTCCGACCATTTGATTGTTCACTACTATGTTGTGGACGGTTTGAATGGGAAGAAAACGCTCACCGGCGTTGCAGAGCAGGATCCTGTATTGTATGGCCTAGAAGCAACATTTACCGGCCGTACAATAGACAGCAGCACGGGGGTGATCGTCTTTGTACACAACCCCAAAAAGAAGGCCAACTTGAAGAAAGCCGTGCAAGTGCAGAGCTTCAGCTTTAAGCCGGGCGCGTAACAAAACCAGAAGTAAATCTGCTTCGCACTGGGCGAGCAGATAAACAATAACCGTAGCCACGTGTCTCACGACCGTGGCTACTTTTCATTATTGAGAAAAATTGGATATTTGTGTATGATGCAATTTGGCGTTGGGCGTAGTACAAACGGGGGAAGACCAGATTAGGAGAGGGACAAGCCATGAGAACAGTTACGGTGGCAGATCTGCCAGTTGGGACGTCAGTGATTACGGGAGCGCCAATTTACGGCGACAATTATAAGCTCGTCGTTGATGCCGGCACCTCCGGAAGGATCACTAATCATTCGCAATTCGATATCAGTCACTGCCACGTGCGGTTCGATGGCCACCCGAACGAGGTCAGGCATGTCTATGTCGGCCATCTGAAAAAAGTGAGCTGGTGGACCCGCCTGTGTCATCTCATCGGATGCTGATTGTCGGGGCCAGAACCGACTCATATCTTTGCAGCAATATTCGTGTTACAAGGGCGTCGTCAAGATGCCCTTTGTTTTTATCTATCAGAATAGTATAGTTTCTCGATATGAAGTTAGAAAAGAAATTCAAGTTGAAATCGGAATTCAAACCTGCGGGTGACCAGCCACTCGCTATTTCTGCACTCGTAAAGGGGCTCAAAGAAGGAATGAATCACCAAACACTTCTTGGGGTTACCGGTTCTGGGAAAACTTTTACTGTCGCAAACATCATCGAAAAAGTTCAGAAACCGACGCTTGTCATTGCTCACAACAAAACGCTCGCTGCCCAGCTCGCTCAAGAATACAAAGAATTTTTCCCAGAAAATGCTGTGCATTATTTTGTTTCGTATTACGACTACTACCAGCCGGAAGCGTATTTGCCAACCACCGACACATATATCGAAAAGGAGGCAATGATAAATGATGAAATTGACCGACTTCGCCACGCATCGACACAGGCACTTCTCACGCGAAGTGATGTCATTATTGTTGCTTCGGTTTCTTGTATTTACGGTTTGGGTTCTCCGGTTGAATATGAGAAGGTGAATTTGAAAATTGAAAAGAATCAGGTTATTTCACGCGCAGATTTCATTCGAAAACTGGTAAATCTCCATTTTGAACGCACTAATGCTGACCTTGAGCCCGGACTTTTCAGGGCACTTGGAAATGCGATTGAAATAATGCCGGTCAATGAGAAACTCATTTACCGTTTAAGTTTCAAAGAAAGTGTCATCGACGAGATTGAAGTCATTGATGCAATCAGCCGTTCAGTTTTAGAAAACGTGGACAATTTTTTCCTTTTTCCGGCAAAACATTTCATCAGCACTTCCGAAGGAGTAAAAAGCGCCCTCCAAACTATCGAAGCCGAGCTCAAAGAACAAATCAAAAAATTCGATAAGGAAGGAAAGCTTTTGGAAGCAGAGAGAATCAAGCGACGAACAAGATACGATCTGGCGCTCATCCGCGAAGTTGGCTATTGCAACGGAATTGAAAACTATTCTCGACACTTCTCGGGGAAAATGGAAGGTGAACCGCCAGACTCTTTGCTTTCCTATTTCCCGCACAAAGCAGATGGTTCAGCAGATTTTCTCACTATTATAGATGAATCGCACGTAACTGTGCCCCAAATTGGAGGAATGTACGCTGGGGATGCTTCTCGAAAGAAAACTTTGATCGAACACGGCTTCCGACTTCCTTCCGCGAAAGATAATCGCCCACTCAAGGCCGAAGAATTTCGAGAAAGAGTTGGACAAGTAATTTATACGTCCGCCACTCCGGGAGAATATGAAAAAAAAGAAAGCCAACAGATAGTTGAGCAGGTCATTCGCCCAACAGGTCTTATTGATCCTGAAATAATTATCCGTCCAATCATTTCAAAAGGAAAATTTCAAGGTCAAATCAAGGACTTCATAATGGAAGCCGAAGCGGTGATTAAAAGAGGGAATCGTGTTATCGCGACAACGCTCACCAAAAAAATGGCAGAAGATTTGAGCGAATATCTCAAAGAGCGCGGCGTAAAAGCGGAATATCTGCATAGCGACATCGAAACGCTTGATCGCATTAGAATTCTAACTGAATTTCGAAAAGGGAAATTTGACTGCATAGTCGGGGTAAACTTACTGCGAGAAGGGCTTGATCTGCCGGAAGTTGAGCTCATCGGAATTTTGGATGCTGACAAGGAGGGATTTCTCCGCTCTGAAACCTCGCTCATTCAAACTATCGGCCGTGCCGCCCGAAACGTGCTTGGCCACGTGATTCTTTATGCTGACAACATGACCGGTTCAATGGAAAGAGCGATAAGCGAGACCAATCGTCGCAGGGCTCTTCAAGTCGCTTATAATACGAAACACAGCATCACTCCCAAAACGATTCTGAAGAAAATTCATGACATTACCGAGACAATGGAAAACAAGCACTCGAAAACGCTCAAAAATTTGATCGAGCTTGATGATAAATTTTTTAAGAAGAATCCTGCAAAATTTATTAAAGAAAAAGAGAAACAGATGAATGCTGCCGTAAAAGTACTCGATTTTGAGACCGCAGCACTTCTTCGAGACGAGATTGCGATGTTGCAAAACTCAATGGCTAAGAAAAAGTCTTAGTGTTAGAATATTCCCATGTCTGAAGAAAAAAAAGATGCAAAAGGTGATTTTGCTACTATTCTCGTACACCAGTTGCGCACACCTCTCGCAGGAATTAAATGGACATTATCCGGAGTACTCAAAGGCGATCTTGGGCCTTTGAATGACGAGCAAATGAAAGTTCTGGAAAAATGTTATGAGGACAACGACAACACCATTGCAATTGTGAATGATATTTTAAGTTTAGATACATTGAAGTCTGGAAAATTTCAGTACAACTACGAGGAAACCCAAGTTGTGGATCTCATCTCAAATATTGTCACAAGCTTCCTTCCTTTGGCAGAACGCTATGGAATTGATTTAGTTTTTGAGACAGAAGGACTTTCACTTCCTCCCTTGGTTGTAGATCCAAATAAAATTCATACCATACTTCAAAACCTCATAGAAAACGCCGTAACTTATTCAAAACCAGGTACGAAAATAAGCGTGAAATTAGTTCCGGGTAAAGATGAATTTACAGTATCAGTTTCTGACCAAGGAATTGGAATTTCGAAAGAAGAACAGCCGAAGATTTTCAGCGAATTTTTCCGCGCGAAAAACGCAATTAAGCAGAGAAGGGATGGAATCGGACTTGGGCTTTACATCATCAAAAATGTGCTCGAAGGACAGGGAGGAAAAATATGGTTTGAAAGCGAAGAGGGAAAAGGAACCACATTTTTCTTCACTATTCCAACAAATAAGACAGTTTCCTAACTTTTCCACTTTGACCTCAAGGTTTCTTTTTGCTATACCTGTTCGGGGAAGTACAACACGGGAAAGGAGATTAGCGCAAATGCTACAAGGAAAAGAGGCTCGCGGTGGCCTTTCAAAACGCTGTAACATTGTCGAGGTTTTCGCAGAGATGGAACGAAGGGGCGAAAAGATCATGCCCCAAGTAGAACCATCCCAACCCCAAGACTTCGAGTCGTCTCCGAGATCACATCCGGAAACGATCAAGAAAAATCATCGCTCCTTCAGTTGGAGCCCTGGAAGCATACTCTTTTAGAAGTTCGAAAGGATTTCCACGGAGCTCGGACTTCGGTTCGAGCTTTTTCTTTTTCTAAGATTATAGTAGACTAGAACAATTCATACATAACCCTATGCGTCACCGCGTAGGTCTTTGCTGTCTTTTATGAAGGAAAATCAAGATAAATTAGTTATCAGGGGCGCCCGCACCCACAACCTAAAAAATGTGACGGTAGAGATGCCTCGCAATAAAATGGTTGTTTTCACAGGGCTTTCCGGAAGCGGGAAGTCGTCTTTGGCGTTCGATACCATTTTTGCTGAAGGACAGCGGCGATATGTCGAATCTCTTTCTTCATACGCTCGACAATTCTTGCGCCAAATGCAAAAGCCGGATGTGGACGAGATCATCGGCCTTTCTCCTGCAATTTCAATCGACCAAAAATCCCGCTCGAATAATCCTCGCTCAACTGTTGCTACTATCACAGAAATTTACGACTACCTCCGTATTCTTTACGCTCGTGTAGGCAAACCACACTGTCTCATTTGCGGAAGAGTTATTAAAAAGCATACGAACGAAGAAATTCTTGAAACGATTCTCAAAACTGTCGAATCTATCGAAACTGGTACAACTAAAAAGGTAATGGGAGTCGTATACGATACTCTTAAAATTCGAATTCTGTCGCCCCTTGTTGTTGGAAGAAAAGGTGAATATTACCAACTTCTCTACGATCTTCTCGGGAAAGGATATAAAGAAGTGCGAGTGGATGGGAAAAATAAAAAGTTGCGGGAACAAATTATTCTTTCCAAAACTCAAAAGCACGACATTGATGTGGTTGTTGATGAAATTTTCGTCACAGAACTCAAAGATCTAAAATCAAAAAGTGGAGCTCACGAAAGGCTTAGTGAAGCGATTGAACGTGCACTTGCCGAATCTGACGGACTTCTCCGAATCGAATACCCCGGAGAAGGCGGAGAAACAAAAGAGCATCTCATCTCTGCAAAATTCATGTGCGCATATGATGGATTTTCATATCCAGAAATCGAGCCCCGCCTTTTCTCCTTCAATTCCCCATATGGAGCGTGTCCAGAATGTAACGGACTTGGAACAAAACATTTTTTCGGTGAAGAACCCTGTCCAAAGTGCAAAGGCGCTCGGCTTCGGGAAGAAGCCCTTCATGTATTTCTTGGCGAAGGAAAAGTAAATATTGTGAATCTGGTTGGAATGTCTATCGCGGATTGTTTTGATTTTTTCTCGAAACTCAAACTCACCGCCACAGAAAAAAATATCTCGAAGGTGATCATAAAAGAAATTGAAAGTAGGCTCCAATTTATGATCGATGTCGGTATTGATTATCTCTCTCTCGATAGGCGCGCCCATACGCTCTCGGGTGGAGAAGCGCAGCGAATTCGCCTCGCTTCACAACTTGGTTCCGGGCTTGTGGGAGCGCTCTATGTGCTTGATGAGCCGACCATCGGTCTTCATGCGAGAGATAATGACCGACTTATTAAAACCCTGCTCCACCTTCGTGATATTGGAAACACTATTGTCGTTGTAGAACATGACGAAGATACGATTTTTGCATCGGATTACATAGTAGACATTGGCCCGGGAGCAGGAGTACACGGCGGAGAAATCGTTGTCGCCGATTATCTTGAAAAACTTCTTCTGGCCAAGAAAAATGATTCGAAATCTCTTACTCTTTCATATCTGCGCGGAGAAACGGCAATAGAACCGCCGGAAGAAAGACGAACTGAAGAAAAAGGTGCGCTGAAAATCCGCAACGGAAATATCTTCAATATTAAAAATATGGATCTCGATGTTCCGCTTGGCAGACTTGTGAGCGTGACCGGTGTGTCTGGTTCTGGGAAATCCTCCCTCGTGTACGAAATAATCCATAAAAATCTCCAATGCCGACTTGAACGCCATTTCCGTTCAAACGATACTCACAATTGCTCTTCATTCACAGGAAGCGAATATATTGGACGAACGATTCTCATTGACCAAAGTCCGATCGGCCGAACTCCTCGTTCAAATCCTGTAACCTACACAGGTTCGTGGATATTCATCCGAGATCTTTTTGCAGCTTCAGCCGAAGCTCGCGCTCGCGGATGGAAAGCCAATCGATTTTCATTCAATGTAAAAGGCGGACGCTGTGAAAACTGCCAGGGAAACGGAATGATTGCCGTTGAAATGCATTTTTTGCCGACAGTCTACGTTCCTTGCGAAGTCTGTGAAGGAAAGCGATTCATGAAAGAAACGCTCGAAATTAAATACAAAAAGAAAAGTATTTATGATGTGCTTCAGATGACAGTAGAAGAAGGACTCAAATTCTTCGAGGATATTCCAGCTATTTATGATCGAATGAAGACACTTGATGAGGTGGGTCTTGGATATTTAAGACTTGGCCAATCAGCGACAACGCTTTCCGGCGGGGAAGCGCAAAGAGTAAAAATTTCGTCAGAGCTATACCGTCCTCATCTTCAAAAGACACTTTACATTTTGGATGAGCCGACAATCGGCCTTCACTACGAAGATGTGCGAAAACTAATTGAAATTTTGCAAAGGCTGGTGAAGCACGGTAACACAGTGCTCGTGATCGAACACAACATGGATGTCATAAAAAGTTCTGACTATATTATTGATATCGGTCCAGAAGGAGGAAATGGGGGAGGGAAAGTGGTGGCAAAGGGGACTCCGGAAGAAGTTGCCAATAATACTAAGTCTTACACAGGCAAATATTTGAAGAAAGCTTTGAAATAAAAAGGAGCAAGCTTGCGCTTACCCCAATATCGTCTAACAAACTTCAGAAACTCATTGCGTGGTGAGTAATGCCTTGAATCTTTCCAAAGCCTTGCTCTTGTCGTGCATGCGAAAATCTTCAGGACAGCCAGCTTCCGCAATGCGCTTGATCCACGGGCCGTCTTCAGATACAACCAACACCGGAATCTTTTCCTCTTGTAACCGGGTAAAGATAGCAAAGAGCCATTGGTCCTCGATGATCGTAAATCCGCTCAGAATGACTCCGTCGATCCGCGACATTTGAACTACAGCAACAACATTCTCTGCGTCAAACTCCTTCCCCAGTCTCTGGGGCAGGATGAGGTCTACGCCAATCCGTTCTGCTTCGACTTCAAACGCTCGGAGCATTGCCTCCCTGCTTGCGGGTGAGCAGGATTCTATGGCGAGAATCTTCTTCTTTTTGACCCACCCTGTCGCCTCAACGACCATTGAGACAAAGTCTGCCATCGGATTCTTGGCCCACGTTTTGGTACAGCCAGCGGCGATGAGTTCATCGTTGATGTCACTCGACGCTGCGACCATCACACCGTCGAACTTCTGACGAATCTCCTTCACCAGCTTAATGGATGTCTTCTCGCCAAGCTTTCCATCAAAGAAAATGATGGCGATATCGGCGCTGTTTGTCTTGAACAAACCCTTGGCCTCTCCGATGGTGTAGGCCTGAAGGATGTCTTCTTGGGGAAATCCCACACCCTTTACCAACGCTTGCCAGCAAAGATCCTGGATTCCTTCGCTGTCCTCCACGATCAGCACTTTTTTTGTCATCTCTGAATTCTCCTTTTCTTTTCGGTTTCCTTGCCAAAGTAACGGCCCTTACTGTATCATTCAAAACACTATTATGTCAATTAGTCAAGAATCATTAAAAAATCTGCCAGACTTGCCCGGAGTATACTTTTTTCGATATGAAAAAGAGATTCTTTATATCGGCAAAGCCACATCTCTTCACGACCGAGTAAAGAGCTATTTTTCAGCACGGCTTGGGGAAGCTCGGAGCCCGCTTATCACCAAAATGGTTGAAAAAGCCGATTCAATTGATTTTCAGATTACTGATTCGGTTCTTGAAGCCCTCATTCTTGAAGCTGCTCTTATAAAGAAGCATCAGCCAAAATACAATACGGATGAAAAAGATGATAAAAGCTACAACTATGTCGTTTTCACAAAAGAAGATTTTCCTCGTATTCTTTTGGTTCGCGGTAAAAATCTAGATTCTCTGGATTATAAAGTGAAAGATATTTTCGGCCCCTTTCCAAATGGCGGACAGTTAAAAATTGCACTCAAAATTATTCGGAAAATTTTCCCATATCGGGACACTTGTACTCCACTTCAAGGAAAATTGTGTTTCAACGCCCAAATCGGCCTTTGCCCGGGCGTATGCGATGGACGAATGGGAAAAGTTGAGTATGCTCGGCAAATCACACACTTGAAACTCTTTTTTGAGGGGAAAAAATCTACTCTTGTAAGATCTCTTGAGAAAGAGATGAAAACCCTCGCCAAGAATAGAGAATTTGAAAAAGCAGACAAGATCAAAAAACAAATTTTCGCGCTCGGCCATATCCAAGACGTCGCTCTCCTCAAATCTGATATATCCCTAATTCGCGCGAATAAGGGATACATGAGAATCGAAGCTTATGACGTTGCTCATATAAGCGGAACTTCAACCGTTGGCGTAATGACTGTTGTGGAAGATGGGGAAGTAAAAAAGGCCGATTATCGGATGTTTAAAATCCGCACTGCCAAAGCGGGAAGCGACACGGGAGCGCTTCGAGAAGTACTTGAACGCAGACTGAAACACTCTGAATGGCCAACTGCAAATTTGATAGTAATAGACGGGGGAATTGCACAAAGAAATTTGGCAGAAAAAGTGCTAGAAAATTTTGGACTGAAAACTCCAATCATAAACGTAGTAAAAGACGACCGCCACAAGCCCGATCATTTCCTGGGAGACGAATTACTTGCTCGAAAATATAAGAAAGAAATTCTCTTAGCAAACAGCGAAGCGCACCGATTCGCAATTTCGTATCATAAAAGAGTCAGGGGAAAACTGTTCTAATCTAGGCTATGTTCTCTGTGGTATAATTTTTCTATGTCAAAGATCCGTGTCGGAGTTTTGCGCGGAGGAACTTCCCGCGAATATGAAAAATCTCTCAAAAGCGGAGCGAATGTTCTTAAAAATCTACCGGAAAAGTATGTCGGCTATGACATTCTCATAACGAAAGATGGAACATGGCATTTCCAGGGACTGCCGATCATTCCGGAAAAACTTTTTCCGAGAATAGACGTAATCTTTAATGCTCTTATAGTCGGCAATTATTCAGAAAACGCGCAAGTAGAGCATATTTTTGAATCTCATAATATTCCTTACACTGGTGGAGATCCTCTCTCTTCCGTTTTATCGAGAAATAAAGCTCTGACAAAAAGAATTCTCGAAAAACATGGCATAAAAACCCCTCACTCGATTGTGATGCACAAAGATGAATACAACGAGAATCGGATAATGGAAATTTTCAGGTCGTTTCCAATGCCCGCAGTGGTGAAGCCCGTTTCGGATTCGCTTTCCCGCGGAGTATCGCTCGCAAAAACCTTGCAGGAACTGAAAGAATCCCTACGGTATGTTTTTCTGCATTCACCGATCGCACTTATCGAAGAATATATAAAGGGAAAGGACGCAAAATGCATTGTTGTCGAAAATTTTCGTGGTAAGAAATATTACTCTTTCTTTCCGATAGAAGTGAGAAAATCAAAAGGAATCGAATTTATTAACAGCGAAATGCGTGCTGAAGAAATTCTAGAAAGAGCAAGTCCGGGCAATTTTACTAAAAAAGAAAAAGAAAAAATGGAGAAAGTCTCCGCCCAGGCTCATCAGATTTTAGGCATTCGGCACATTTCAAAAACCGACTTTGTTGTCCATCCAAGACGGGGCGTTTATCTGCTTGAAATAGATCCTCTTCAAGGTTTTTCTGAAAACACTTCCATAGCTCATTCGCTTTCTGTTGTGGGAGCTAAAATGTCAGATTTGATAGAGCACTTGATTGAACTGGCTCGTAAAAACTAAACAAATACAGAAAAAAACCTCCAATAATGGAGGTTTTTTTCTGTTCGGTGGACCCAAGCGGATTCGAACCGCTGACCTTTGCTTTGCAAAAGCACTGCTCTACCAGCTGAGCTATGGGCCCTCTAAGAACGCGATAGATTCTACACGAATTTATGTTTTGTGACAATAACAAAAGAAGGGAATTCTGTCTTAAGATTAGCGTCGAGAATTTTTCTCCCGCTCTTCCTGCCTCTGTGCGTCCTCCGCTCCCCGCCGAGCTTGATTCAATTCATCTTCAAATTTTGTCTTTCTGAATTTCAACTCCTTCATCTCATTCATTTCTCGCTTTAATTTCTGCTCTTTCATTTCAAGATCAAATTTTTCCTGCTTATTTCTTCTGCCCAGGGTCTCTGTTTCTCCGGCTAGTAGTCTGATTTTGTCATTAGTAAATCTGAGCTGATCTTCTGCTTCCCTAGCTTTTCGTTTCAATTCTTCTGATTTTGATGCCATGGTGATTTGAATTAAGAAATAATCACTTCTAGTATGACTCTTCTAGAAAAAACCCGCAATTCCCCCTTTAATAAAGCAGGGAGAAATGTTACAGTAATCTCGACATGAAAGAAGCCTTTGAACATAATCCGGAAAAATATCTGGAACGGACTAAAAAACGTGCCGACACAGAGTATCCGCCGGAGAAGAAGGGGGGTGTCGACCCTGAAATCGAGGATTTAAAGGCTCATTTTGCCGATGTCTCGTGGGAAAAGCTGAAGGGAACTGTTACATTTGATCTCCCAAGTGAAGAAGGGAGTGCACCCTCAAAATGCATAATCGAATACAATTCGATACTTGATGAAAATATCCTGAATCATTTTTCAGATTCCTCCGACCCGGATGGCGGGTTGGAAAGTATCCCCGATCTTCCCAACTATCGCCGAATAACAAATCTAACATTTCAAAATTCTAAAGGAGAGATTGTAAATCTCAAGGATATCTGCGAAGAAGTTTCAGTATATGTATACACGGGAGCTATGCCAGATACGAAGATGCGAGGAAAAACAAAAATCGGAGAATCGAAAGAGCTTGGAGGATTTTTCAACGGGGGAACTCATATTATTATGGTTGGAAGTAGCCCCATTTCAAAGCGGGGGATAAGCTACCTCCTGCACGAGATGGGACACGCTAAGAGAGACAGAGATATGACAATGGATGCTCAAGACAGGGCAGATACCGTGAGAGGAAAAATGGTCGAAGAAAAACCATTGAAAGCAATCGAAAGAGCTTCGATTATAAATGATGAACGTTATGCTGATGCATTCGCTCTAAATATAATGAGGAAATTCTTCAGTCGAAAATTTATGAAAGAGATAAACAAACAAAGTTACCGTTCACAATCGAAATATCATGACGCTTTGGGAAAGTGCGAAAGTAATGATGGGGTTTGGCAAAGATTCCTTGGAGAGACAATTTGATAAATTCCGCTAAATCCGTATGATATGAGCCATGTTGAATATAGAAATTGCAGCTGAAAAGCTTTTTTCATTTATGGGCTTGCCCATCACAAACGGCCTTCTTACAAGCTGGATCGTGGTTATTTTGCTTGTTGTTGCTTCCTATATTCTCTCGAGAAACATCCGCAAAGTGCCGAAAATGTTTCAAAATATCGTCGAAAGCGGGGTAGAGGAGCTCGTAGGAATGATGCAGGGAGTGCTTCATTCTCGAAAAAAAGCGGAGAAATTTTTCCCGCTTATTGCCACCATTTTCACCTTCGTTCTCATTTCAAACTGGCTGGGGATTTTCCCAGGGGTTGGTTCTGTTGGATTTAATGAGGTCAGCGAGGGGGTCACAAAATTCGTACCATTAACTCGCTCCGCAGCTGCTGATCTTAACTTCACTCTCGCAATTGCTCTCATTTCCGTAGTAATGGTAAATATTTATGCCATCCGAGAGCTCGGCGCAAAAATTCATTTCGGTAAATTTTTCAATTTCAAGGGTCCAATAGAATTTTTCGTCGGAATTCTCGAAATTCTCGGTGAATTTGCAAAGGTCATCTCTTTTTCGTTCCGACTCTTCGGAAACGTCTTCGCTGGAGAGGTGCTTCTCATCATTATGGGCGCGCTTGCGCCGTTTCTCGCTCCCATTCCGTTTCTCATGCTCGAAATCTTCGTGGGCTTCATACAAGCGCTGGTGTTTTCGATGCTAACGCTTGTATTTTTGAGCATTGCGGTCGAACACGAGGCTCATTAGACCCCACGAAGCGCGTGAGTAAAGTACGTTTACTTTCTTCAAGTCATGAGATATACTGGGGGCGCTTCTTTTTTTGTTTTCTTTATTTTAGTCATTATTATTAGCCATTAAAAAACATAAAAATGGACATAGACACAATTAAGTTGATCGCAGTTGCAGCAACTATTATCGGAGGAACCCTTTTCCCAGCACTTGCTATCGGAAAAATCGGATCAAAAGGCCTTGAATCTATCGGCCGAAACCCAGAAGCAGCATCAAAAATTCAGACAGCTATGGTGCTTTCTATCGCTTTCGCTGAAGCTATCGCTATTTACGCGTTGGTGGTTGCACTCATAATCAAGTTCGTCTAGTAAAGGAGGTTAGATACTGCCATGAGTGACCTTCTTAATCATCTGGGGGTGGATTGGAAATTGCTACTCGCACAAGTAGTGAATTTTGCCATTCTCGCTTTTGTTCTCGGTAAATTTGCTTACAAGCCGATCCTTGGGATGCTCAAAAAGCGCTCCGATGATATCGAGGAAGGACTTCGAGCAAGCGAAGAATCGAAAGAGAGATTGAGCAAGACAAAAATAATCGAGGAAGAAAGGATTCTCGCCGCTGACAAAAAAGCGCTTTCAATGGTGCAAGCTGCGGAGACAACTGCAAAAGTGCGCGGTGAAGCTATTATGGAAGACTCGAAGAAAAAGAGCGAGGGAATGGTGGAAAGCGCTCACAAATCAATCGAGCAGGAAAGAGGACGAATGGCCGAAGAAGTGGGGAAAGAGGCGAGCATGTTCGTCCGAATGGGGCTTGAAAAAGTCATCGGAAAGATGGATTTCAATGAGCGTGATAATGCACTTATCGCGGAAGCATTGAAAGAGATGAAGTCTGCTTCAACCCATAAATAACCTATGAATCCCGTTAGAAGCAATCAATATTTACAAACCATGCCCAAATCGAACCATTATCAGATAATCGAAGCTAGCTTCTAACGGGATGAAATACAAGCCGAAACAATATGCTGAAGCGCTCTACGAGACACTGGAAGGAGCGAAAAAAGGAGAAGAAAAAAAACTTATCCAGCATTTTGTTCAGACGGTAAAGAAAAACAAAGACTGGATTCGATTGCCGCTTATTCTCAAACATTTCGAGAAAATATTTGTCGAAAAGAACGGTCTGACAAAAGTAGAAGTTGAATCAGCGTATCCCTTGACCGCAAAAACAAGAAAAGAAATTGAAGGAATATTTAAAGACAAAGTACTCCTCGAAGAAAAAGTAAATCCAAGACTTATCGCTGGAATCCGAATACTTTTAAATAATTCCGTCTTTATCGATTCAAGCGCGCTCAAACACATTAACAATCTTTTTATAAACGCATAATTATGCCTTCACCAATCATCGAAAATCTGAAAAATGAGATCACTGGGTACAAACGAGAAGCTCGTGCCCAAAAGATCGGGAAAGTGACCGAAGTGGGAGACGGAATTGCCCGCCTTTCGGGACTTTCTGACGTTTCGATGCAGGAAATGGTGGAATTTGAAACAAGTTCTGGCAAAGTTTCCGGCGTGGCTTTCAACCTCGAAGAAGACAGCGTCGGAGTTATCGTTCTCGGAGATTATAAAAAAATTAAAGAGGGGGATATCGTTACTCACGCAGGACGCGTGCTTTCTGTACCAGTAGGGAACGAAATGATCGGACGAGTGGTTGACCCTCTTGGAAATCCCCTTGATGGCAAAGGCCCTATTTTTAAAACTGGTTCAAAACACGAATTTTATCCTACAGAACGAACAGCACCGTCTGTTATCGCACGTTCTCCTGTAAATACTCCGATTCACACCGGAATCAAAGCTATCGACTCGATGATTCCGATCGGCCGAGGGCAGAGACAGCTCGTCATTGGAGATCGACAAGTGGGTAAGACGTCTATTTGCATCGACACCATCATCAATCAGAAAAACGATACTCGGTTCCAGACACCAATCTGTATTTACGTCGCAATCGGACAGAAGGAATCAAAAATTGCAAAAATTATTGCGACCCTTGAAGCTGCGGGCGCGATGAAATACACGATTGTCGTCTCTGCTCCATCTTCTGCTCCGACTTCAATGCGATATTTGGCTCCATACAGTGCAACCGCCATCGGAGAATATTTTATGTACAAAGGGAAAGATGCCCTCGTGATTTACGACGATCTTTCAAAGCAGGCGACAGCATATCGAGAAATTTCTCTTCTTCTCCGACGTCCGCCAGGCCGTGAAGCTTATCCTGGAGACATTTTCTATCTCCACTCAAGACTTCTCGAGCGATCAGCAAAACTTTCGAAAGAAAATGGGGGAGGCTCGCTTACTTCGCTTCCAATCATCGAAACACAGCTTGGAGACGTGGCTGCATACATTCCAACAAACGTTATTTCTATCACCGACGGACAGATTTATCTCGAATCAGAACTTTTCAACCAAGGAACTCGTCCTGCGGTAAACGTCGGACTCTCCGTATCACGCGTGGGTTCTGCGGCGCAGACAAAGGCGATGAAGAAAGTGGCAGGGAAACTACGACTTGAGCTCGCCCAGTATCGAGAACTCGCTGCTTTCTCTCAATTTGCATCTGATCTCGATGAATCGACACGAAAAACCCTTACTCGCGGAAAAGCGCTTTCAGAATCTTTGAAGCAAGATGAGCTCGCTCCAATTCCATTCGAGAAACAAGCTGTCCTTATTTACACAGCGACAAATGGATATTTTGACGCGATTGCTCCAGAGAAAATCGTTGATGCCTCACTTTCTGTGATTGATTATCTTGAAAAGATGCACAAAGAGAAAATTTTTGAAGCGATCAAGAAATCAGGTGAAATGTCAGACGATATCCTTAAAACTTTGAAAGATTCTTTGGCGGAATGGGTGAAGATGCAGAAATAGTCAGTAGAAAGTAGTAAGTAGAATCAAATGCAATCATTACGAGATATTAAAAAAAGAATCAAGTCGGTCAAGAACATCGAACAGATCACCAAAGCAATGGAAGTGGTTTCGATGACTAAGATGCGAAAAAGCCAGGGTTACGCGCTTCGTGCTCGCCCTTATGCTATCGCCGCGTTTGAAATGCTTGAAAATCTTTTGACAAAAAGCCCGAAACTCCCGGAACTTTTGAAATCTCGAAAAATAAAAACTTCGCTTCTTGTTATTGTAACTGCCGATAAGGGTCTTGTGGGAGCTTTTAACGACAACATCGTCAGAAAAGCGCAGAACTGGATCAATGAAAGCCGCGAAAAAGGAGAATCTTTCAAAATAATCACTATAGGAAAGAAGGCCAAAGAGTACTGCGATCGAAAAAAGATCGCTGTCATAAAAAGTTTTCTTGATTTCGGCGACTATTCCGAAGCAGAGGAAGCTCTTCCAGTTGGAGATATGGTGCTTTCAGGCTTTATTGCAAAGGAATGGGATGCAGTAGATATCATCTACACCCATTTCCGTACAACACTGCGCCAAGAAACAGTTCTGCGAAAAATTCTCCCGGTCACAAAGACAGGAATTGAGGAAATCATCCGCGGTATTGTTCCTGAATACGGAAAATTCTCAAATGCAAACACTGGCCTCGCAGGAAATACCAAGCACCGATACAATTTTAAATACAAATTTGAACCATCGCCGGTAAAAATCCTTGACGTACTTCTTCCAGAACTTTTACGGCTCCACATTTACCACGTCATCCTCGAATCAAACGCTTCAGAGCACTCCGCACGAATGATCACGATGAAAAATGCTTCGGACAATGCGAAAGAATTGAAAGGGGAATTGAATCTTTCATACAACCAAGCAAGACAGTCAGGAATTACGGCACAGCTCAGCGAAATTATTGCAGGAAGCGAAGCACTTGAATCATAAAACTAATTATTAACACTATGTCAAAATCAAAAGGAAAAATTGTTCAGATCATCGGTACCGTTGTTGACGTTGAATTTGAAGAGGGCTCGCTCCCGCTTCTCTACAACGCTCTTACCACTGGTGAGGGTGAAAAAATGGTCACCCTTGAAGTAGCGAGACATCTTGGCTCCGGACAAATCCGAGCAATTTCCTTAAACTCCACTGACGGACTCGTTCGAGGAGCAGAAGTATACGATACAGGAGCTCCTATTTCCGTACCTGTTGGGAAAGAAGTGCTCGGAAATCTTTTCAATGTTTTTGGAAACACTATCGATTCAAACGCAAAAACAAACTTTACCAAACGATGGCCGATTCACCGCCAAGCCCCTCCTCTGGTAGATCAGCTTCCAAAGACTGAAATTTTCGAAACAGGAATTAAAGTTATCGACCTTCTCGCTCCATTCGTCCGAGGAGGAAAAGTGGGACTTTTCGGAGGTGCCGGCGTGGGAAAGACCGTGCTTTTGAAAGAGCTCATCCGTAACGTGGCAGAAGAATCTGGAGGTGTATCTGTGTTTGCCGGAGTGGGAGAGCGAACTCGTGAAGGAAACGATCTTCTTTTGGAAATGCAGGAATCAAAAGTTATCGACAAAGCAGCTTTAGTATTCGGACAAATGAACGAAGTGCCGGGTGCTCGTGCACGAGTTGCTCTTTCCGCCCTCACCATGGCTGAATATTTCCGCGACGAAGAATCAAAAGATGTGCTTCTCTTCATTGATAACATTTTCCGATTCTCACAAGCTGGTTCTGAAGTGGCTGCGCTTCTCGGTAAAATGCCTTCAGCTGTAGGTTATCAGTCAACGCTCGCAACAGAAATGGGAGAGCTCCAGGAACGAATTACTTCTACAAAGAAGGGCGCTATTACGTCCGTGCAAGCTATTTACGTCCCTGCTGATGACATCACCGACCCAGCTCCCGCAACTGTGTTCTCTCACCTCGACTCTACTATTGTGCTTTCTCGAGCGCTCACCGAGCTTGGAATTTACCCTGCTGTAGACCCGCTTGCTTCGACTTCTTCTGCTCTTGATCCAAAGATTGTCGGAAAGGAGCACTATATGGTTGCTCGAGCAGTGCAAAAAACGCTCCAGAGATATTCAGAGCTCCAAGACATCATTAACCTCCTCGGTATCGAAGAGTTGTCTCCAGAAGACCGCCTTCTCGTGGCCCGAGCTCGAAAGATCCAGAAATTCCTCTCACAGCCATTCTTCGTCGCAGAAGTATTCAGCGGTATTTCAGGTAAATTCGTAAAGCGAGAAGATACTATTCAGAGCTTCAAAGAAATTCTCGAGGGTAAGCATGACGATAAGTCAGAAGATATGTTCTATATGAAGGGGGGAATTAAGGAGGTTAAGTAAGTAAAAGTTTTTTTGAAGTTGCAGCTTTTAAAATGACTAAGACTTGGCCAAGCGGCCCGGAGCGGTCTTTTTAAAAGGTGTGACGAGAAAAAACTCTAACAATCAACATATGCAAGTCGGAGTCTATACAATCAAAGACACCCTCTTTAATGGAGAGGCTACAAAAGTTATCGCAAAGACGACGACTGGAGAAATTACTATTCTCCCGAACCATCTCCCTTTGGTTTCTACGCTCGTTCCTGGAATTTTGAAAATCATCGAAAAAGACGGGCAAGAGAAATCTATCGAAATTAAATCCGGAGTTTTAGAAATTCGTCCAGAAAGCCGTATCGTTATCTTAGCCAGCGCATAATCTTTCTTTAAGAAATGAAAGCCGTCATTATCGCCGCGGGAGTGGGAAAGAGAATGCAGCCACTCACCCTCACAACTCCGAAACCCCTCCTCACTGTCCTTGGAAAATCACTTCTCGAGCGCGTTTTTGATGTTTTACCAAACGAAGTTACTGAAATAATTGTTGTAATCGGCTACAAAGGCGAGATGATACGAGAGAAATTCGGTAATTCATACAAAGGCAAAAAAATTGATTACGTTGAACAAAAAGAGCAAAAAGGAACGGCCCATGCATTGGAACTCTGCCGGCATCTCCTTACAGAAGGCGAGCGATTCTTGGTTATGTACGCAGACGATATCCATCACAAAGAGAGCATCCAGAAAATGCTTGTCTACCAGCGCGCCTTACTTCTTTCTCGGGCTGAACATCCAGAGCGATTCGGCGTAGTGGAAATGGATAAAGATAATCGCATTCTAGAACTTGTTGAAAAACCAGACGAACCGAAAAGCAATCTCGTCTCAAATGGTGTCTATCTTCTTGATGACAATGTATTCAATTACAAAGCTCACGAATACAAAGGAGAGCTCTATTTACCAGTACTTATTGAGCAAATGCTAAAAGAGTATCCCGTGTACGGCGTCGTATCTGATCTTTGGATACCAATCGGCTATCCTGAAGATCTTAAAACCGCAGAAGAAATCTTGAATGCAAGAAAGTGATTTTGGTATACTAGAGGAATGAAGATTACCAAGCTCGGTCACTGCTGTCTCCTTATTGAAGAAAAGAGTTTGCGGATTTTGACCGACCCGGGAAGTTTTTCAACTCTCCAGGATTCAATCAAAAATATAGATATCATCTTGATCACTCACGAGCATCAAGACCATTTTCATATTCCTTCGGTAAAAACGGTTCTCAAAAATAATCCAAAAGCGCGAATCATGACCAATACTGCCGTCGGACTTCTTTTAGAGAAAGAGGGAATTAAATACGAAATTCTTGAAGAAGGACAAAACAAAACACAGGAAGGAGTTTTAATCGAAGGCTTCGGTACCATCCACGCCGAAGTTTACGAAACGATTCCCCGAGTTCAAAACACAGGATACTTTATTTCAAACCGTCTGTATTACCCGGGAGACGCGCTTCATATCCCCCCTAAACTGCCGGAAATTCTTGCCCTGCCAGTAGCGGGACCGTGGCTCAAAATTTCAGAAAGTTTTGATTTCGCGCTCGCCTGTAAGCCGAAAATCATCTTTCCTGTACACGATGGAGGCCTTAAAAACACTGAAATTACCGATAGATTATCAAAAATAGCGTTTTCTCCCCGTAAAATCTTTTTTCAAGAAATGGAGCTGGGGAAAACCATTGACTTTGACAAAATATAGCCTAGTTGTACAGTAAGAATTAGAGCAGTTCTCGGGCTCTCTGTGAACATAACATCAAAGTTAACCCCAAACGGAGGAAAAGGCAGTGGACAGAAAAATACGTCTCTCAGCAGACTTTCCTCACCGGAGGCATTTGGGGAAAGGCAGGAGAGGTGGCCAGAAGACCACAACTGTGGTTGAAGAGAAGCCCAAGCTTTACTCATTGGTTACGCGAATGGGTGGGTGGTCTGAACATGAAATCAATACTTTGGTGGAACGCAGATTTATCGTTTACACCAATGGTTTCATGAAAGACCCGGGAAGACTTAAGATCGTCATCGAGGCAACCTGCAACGCGCGAGAGATTGCGGACGTCCTCGACATCGATACCGGAATCGAAGTAAGGTTGTTGACCCGCGACAAACTCCCATTCGAACCAGATAAGGCAGAAATTTTGCCTCCATAAGTCCAAGGAACGTGCTCGCGACCGTTCCTTATTTCTTTATATGAGAATATATGCCTGTCTGATATACTTTTTACATGGAGACCACTTCTCCCACCACAATTGTCATATTCGGCGTTACGGGAGATTTGTCTCAAAGAAAGCTTTTTCCGTCTCTCTATGAGCTTCATACGAAAGGGTTTCTGCCTTCAAAATACCAGATCGTTGGTTTCTCCCGCCGCTCCCTTTCTACGGACGAGTTCAGGAATTTTATAAAAGAGACGCTCATTACCAAAAAGATGCCCGCGAGTGAAAGCGATCTCTCTGATTTTCTTAATCACTTAAGCTACCGAGAAGGTTCATTTGATAATGCTGATTCGTACAAAAATCTTTCGGACACGCTCTCAAAAATTGATGGCGGACTCGGGCAATGCTCGAATAAACTTTTCTACCTAGCCGTTCCTCCAGATCTCTACGAAGGAATTCTTGGACACCTTTCCTTTTCTGGACTTACTATTCCATGCGGGGGCGATATGGGTTGGACACGAGTCCTCATTGAAAAGCCATTTGGAAGAGACGTAGAGACTGCACACAAGCTCGACCATCACCTTTCTGACCTCTTTGAAGAAGAGCAGATTTTTCGCATTGACCACTATTTAGCAAAAGAAACGCTTCAAAATATCTTGACATTCCGCTTTTCCAACGCTCTTTTCGAACATCTTTGGAGCGGAGAACATATAGAATCGGTTTCTGTAAAACTATTCGAAACTCTCGATATTTTGGGGCGCGGAACTTTCTATGATTCAACCGGCGCGCTTCGAGACGTCGGACAAAATCATATCTTGCAAATGCTCGCGCTTGTAGCAATGGAAAGACCAAGGAACCTTACACCAGAGAGTATCCGCCGAGAACGGGCACGAGTATTTGAAAAGCTAGTACCTATGGCGGTAAAAAACATTGAAGAATATGCAGTCCGCGCGCAATATGAAGGCTATCGAGGAGAGTCGAATGTAAATCCCGAATCCACGACCGAAACATATTTCAAACTCAAAGCGTTCGTCAATAACGAACGATGGCGGGATGTACCTTTTTATCTTGAAAGCGGAAAGGCTCTGAGCGAAATGCGGACTGAAATTGTGGTGATTTTTAAACCCTGCACGACCTGCCTTTGTCCAAATGGCGACGGTCACGAGCACCGCAACAAAATCACATTCACCATCCAACCAAATGAAGGAATTTCTATAGAATATTTTATGAAAAAACCTGGATTTGATTCTTCCGTCGAACCGAAAGACCTATCCTATGTTTATCGGGAAAGCGTAGAAGAAAAAGCCCTTCCTGACGCCTACGAAAAAGTGCTCTACGATTGTATCCGCGGAGACCAGACGCTTTTCCCCTCGACAAGCGAAGTAGACCTGACGTGGAAATATGTAAGTCCCATCATCAAACATTGGGAATCTCTCCCGCTTCTCTCGTATAAAAAGGGGTCGGAAGGCCCCAAGACATCTTTTTAACTAAGAGGATGGATCCCGTTAGAAGCAACCAACATCTGCAAACCGTGCTTAATTTGAAGGTTTATAAAATAATCGAAGCTAGCTTCTAACGGGATGGAAAGAAATTTTGAAAAAAACGAAAATATCTTAAAAGAAAGGGCTGGTGAGAAACTTTCGCATCTTTTTTCGGAAAAAATTCCCACCCTCCTTCTCCTTGCGGGAGGTTCCGCTTTCTCTTTTTTGGATTTTGTAGATTCAAAAGTTTTCTCTTCAAATCTTACTATAGGAATGGGGGATGAAAGATACAGTATTGATGAAAATATAAATAATTTCAGCCAGCTCCAAAAAACTCAATTTTTTGCTGATGCAACAAAAGGAGGGGTGCAATTTTTTGACTCACGAGTTGAGACGGACGAGACCTTCGAACAATTCGGCGAGAGGTTCAGAAAAAATATCGAGGATTGGATTTTGAAAAATCCGGAAGGAAACATCATCGCAATTCTTGGAATAGGAGAAGACGGCCATACTGCAGGTATTCTGCCATTTGCAGAAAACCCTGATCTTTTCGACAAACTTTTCGAACAAAATGAAATTGCTGTAGCTTATGATGCTAAAGGGAAAAATCTGTATCCGCATCGAGTAACAATCACACTTCCATTTATTCGAAGCAAAATACAAAAATCTATTGTGTACGCAACTGGAGAGAAGAAACGGCAAGCTTTAGGAAAAATATTTGCGCCAGCCGGACATCTTTCAGAAACCCCGGCAAGAATTCTTAAAGAAATGAAACATGTGATACTTTTTTCGGATATTGAGGCATAAACTCACGATTATGATAGAATATGGCGCATAACTTCTTATAAAAATATGGCAAAGATTTTTATTTTAGTTGGGCATCCTGACAGCGACAGCGAGTGCGCCCGCCTCGCCACTGCCTATGAACTTGGAGCTCGTGCTGCCGAGCATGAGGTGCGTATGACGAGACTTGGAGACCTGAAATTCGACCCGATACTGCATAAGGGATATAAAGAGATACAGGCACTAGAGCCCGACCTTCTCAAAGCCCAAGAAGATATCAAATGGTGCGAACATTTTGTGGTTCTCTATCCTGTCTGGTGGGCAGGAATGCCTTCGCTTCTCAAGGGTTTTTTCGACCGTGTTTGGCTTCCCGGGTTTGCCTACCATTTCAAAAAAGAAGGGTTTTTAAAGGGAGTCATCTGGCACGGGGCACTCAAAGGGCGAAGTGCTCGAATTATTGTGACAATGGATAATATTCCTTTTATTGCAAGGCTCCTCTTTGGAGATATAACGAACGAAATGCACTTCGGTATTCTCAAATTTGCAGGCTTCTCTCCGGTTAGAGTAAAAAAGATCGGTCTTATGAAATTTAAAACGGCTGAAGGAAAAACGAAGCACGCACAAATGCTCGAGCGATGGGGAAGAGAAGGAAAATAAAATTCTATGTTCAAAGAATTTTTAATGCGGAAAATGCTTGCGAGCAAAATGAAAGGCGTGCCGGAAGCGGAGCAAGAGAAAATGCTAAAGATGATTGAAAAAAATCCGGAACTTTTTCAAAAAATTGCTCTTGAAGTCCAGGAAAAAATAAAAGGAGAAAAAGATCAGATGTCCGCAACGATGGAAGTCATGAAATCTTACGAAAGTGAATTACGCTCTATACTTTAAGGAGCTTCCGCTGGTACAATATATGCTAGTTTAGCAGACGTACTTTGAGTGGTGGCGTTCGACTTTTGTGAGGAGGGTACGCAAGTGACTTTCACAAGAAGACAGGAGAGGGAGTTCCGACAAGTTCTCGCAAAAGAGCGGGTCAAAATTCACAAACGACTTGCTCAATACATTGCGAGAATCAGGAAGGGTCCACAAAACGGCACGAGGGAAAGCTTGTCGTCAATCGATGCTGTTTACCCTGATTTTAAAAGCCGGGTCACGGCGACTGATCTGACTTGGAATGAGATCCTCAACATTTCTTCAACTGTCGGAATGACTCTTGAGGAGGTTTTGCCTGACATTCCCAAAGGCCTGGAAGATCCGATTTCTTTCCGACTTCAGCTCCTCACAGATCTCTGCCCAGAATGAAATCTCTTTCACGCAAAAAGAGACCGAATGACGCTCGATTGGGGAGCGTCATTTTTTCTTGGCCTTCTTTTGTGCTACAGTACCACAATGGCACTTAGTATAGGTATTGTTGGTTTACCAAATGTTGGAAAAAGCACTCTTTTTAATGCACTCACAAAAAAGAGTGTTCCTGCAGAAAATTATCCTTTCTGCACTATAGACCCGTCTGTCGGAGTTGTCGCCGTGCCGGACGAGAGACTGCAAAAACTTTCTGATTTTAGTAAATCTAAAAAAACAATCCCAGCTGCAGTAGAATTCGTCGACATTGCAGGACTTGTGAAGGGCGCGGCAGAAGGGCAGGGGCTTGGCAATAAATTTCTCGCAAACATCCGCGAAACTGATGCGATTCTCGAAGTTGTGCGTATTTTCAAAGACGCTGATATTATCCATGTTGCAGGAAAAGTTGAGCCTCTTTCTGATATTGAAGTAATTAACTTGGAACTTATTCTCGCCGACCTCGAAACTGTCACAAAGCGGATGGCAAACATAAAAAGCGACCTTAAGCGCGGCGATAAGAAAGCTGTTGCAGAAAATGCTCTCCTTGAAAAAATTCGTCCGATTTTAGAAGCCGGGAAGCTCGCTCAAACTACCGAGATGAATGTCGAGGAAAAAGAAATTGTGAAATCACTCCATCTTCTGACCATGAAGCCGATTCTCTACGCACTCAATATTTCCGCCGCAGCTGAAAACGCAGACGACGTGAAAGCAAAGATCCCAGGGCCATTTATTGAAATTGATCCAGTATTCGGCACAGGACTTGATACTCTGATTGCAAAAAGCTATGAAATCCTTGGCCTCATCACCTATTTCACAACAGGAGAAGACGAAACTCGCGCATGGACAATTCAAAAAGGCTGGACTGCTCCGCTCGCTGGCACAGCAATTCATACAGATTTTAAAGATAAATTCGTGAGAGCGGAAATTATAGAATCAGACAAACTCCTAGAAGCCGGGTCATATGCCACAGCGCGTGAAAAAGGCCTCGTTCGAACTGAAGGAAAAGAATATGTCGTGCATGACGGAGATGTCATCGAGTTTAAGATATAACACTAAATTGATGGGGATGCTTGCCCCGTAGCCAGCTTCGCTGTGGTACCGGGGTCATCGAATTCAAAATCTAGTTTTTAATTCTTTTCGAGAACTTTGCATAATGTGTCGACTATGATAGTTTGGGGGATAGTGCTGTTCAACAAAAACCCAGGGGGACAAAACCATGAGCGTCGAGAACGATTTTCGGCGCTTGTACGCCGAATACCGAAGAGTAACCAGGAAGGAAAGTGCGTTGCGGAGAAAACTTTTAGACTTCGTCGAACGAATTGAGAAGGGTGGCTACGAGAATAAACACCAACTCCTTTCAAGAGAAGAGATAACTGCATTGGTGTTCGCACAGCTGGCAAAATTGGACCGTGAAGAAAAAAAGACGAAGAATGGCGCGACGATAGAAAGAGAAAGTAGGAAGCTTCACTTACTTCTTCAGGACGCAAGAGAATGTCCAGGACAGCTGGTGGGACATTTCGAAGTGTACTGTTTTCGCGTAGACAAACACTTGCCGAAAGGAATATGTGTTTTCGGAAAAGTCCCAGAACAGGGCTTTGAATTCGACCCGGAAAATTTGGATGTGACACTCATACAGTCCGGCCAGGGAATTCTGACGTACGATCGGCGGACAATGATGTTTAACCCCTATCGAACACTGCTAAGTCTCCAGCTCAACCGCACGACTTTGTCAGCAACAACATTGTTCGGCTATCAAAGAATATCAGCCGGACTTTATGTGCGCAGACACTGGATAGGAAAAAACGACTGGTCGATGCGAATCCTAGCTGTTGGCGATGAAGCACTCGAAGCACTCGCTCGCCGGCTGAATAACTATGCACCGGAAGCGGACGAAAAGACGATCGGGATTGATCGGCTCGTCGAGGTGTATTCATATGCCAGACACCATTTGGATCCCTGGGGTTCGGCATTCAAGCATGTGCGAAGAAACCCCAGGCTTTTTGAGAAAATGGAAAGATGCCTGCAAATCAAAAAGTTTTGAAATGGAAAGGAGATCCGCTACCGCGTTTCTCCTTTTTTTTTAAAAATCAGTGGTTTGGGGATTAAACATAAAAAAACTCTCGGAGCCCAAACGGACCCCAAGAGTCACTGCGAAACTGTCATACAATCGTTTGCCAGCGTGATTTTTTATCTCCCCAATACCAGAAAATAGTGCAGAGTCTGGTCGGGAAACCTATCCCTAAAGCAAAACAAGCCACAGTCCCCACCAGCGAAGCAAGGATTCCCTCCTGGACTATAGGAGTGCAGGTCACGATGAGGAAAAGAAGGGCCCACCCAATCAGGAAGGAATTGCTCCTTATCCGCAAAAACTCTTCGGGATAGCTGGTAACGGCTTCCCTGAGATCGTCTTCCTCATCGTCATCACTCCGTTCATCAAAGATGTCGGCGACGAGAAAGTAGACGAAGAAGACCAGCGCTGAAAATGCCGATTCGATTCCCGCCACTAGATAGGAGACATCCCAGATGAAAATTCCGAAAACAAAGATCGAGGCGCAGGCGACGATAGCGCCAACACAATGGAACGTGTCAAAGAGCGAAATGAGACGCTCCAATTGTGTGCGGACATCTTGATCGACACTTACAGCGGGTGATTCACTCATTACCGTGGCCCTCCCAGGCTCGATTCCAATGTGTAACAGCGCCAAACAACCTCCATCCAGATTATACCCGCTCGCCCTTTTGTCAAAGCAAAAAAGGGGATATAATTCGGTATTATCCTCACTTATAAATCCATGGAACCACAAACCAAAACCACCCCAAAAGACTTCTTTTTAAACGTCGCCATCTCGATAACGCTGTATGCATCAACTATTGCTTTCCTCAATATCCTTTTCGGTATTCTTGAATACCTCATGCCAGATGCCCTGAATTACTCCTATGGCGCACCGCAAAGCATCCGTATCGCCATGGCAACGCTCATTGTGGGCTTTCCGCTCTATATCGTTTTTTCATATTTTGCGCGCAAGACTGAAAGACTTGAACCTTCGCGGAAAAATACCTGGGTACGCCGATGGCTCACTTACATCACTCTTTTTCTGGCCGGAGCCGCTGTTGCGGTAACTCTCATCGTCCTCATCAACACATTCCTGAATGGCGAGATAACCTTGCGATTTATCCTGAAGGTCCTGTCAGTCGTCATCGTGACCGGAGGAATCTTTAGCTATTACATCATTGATCTGCGGGAAGAAGCTGATGGAAAAAAGCGTGCTCGATGGGCATTCATCATCTCCGCTCTTGCAGTCGTAGCTCTCCTTGTCGGCGGACTTCTTACCGTAGGCTCGCCAGCGCGGGAGAGAGCATTACGCTTCGACGAACAAAGAATCTACGACCTACAGAATATCCAATATCAGATCGTGAACTATTGGCAGAAAAAGGGCGAACTTCCCAAAAAACTCTCTGAGCTAAATGATTCAATTTCTGGCTGGAGTGTACCTCAAGATCCTGAGGGAAGAGAGTATGTTTACCGTTTTACTGGTGGGCTTTTATTCGATCTTTGCGCCACCTTCAACTTAAAAGTTACGTCTCCAAAATTTACCGAAGTGTCCGCGCCTCTCGCACCCATACGATCGCAAGATTACAACTGGAGCCATGACTCTGGCTACACCTGTTTTGCCCGAGTAATTGATACACAGCTCTATCCGCCTCCCAAAAAATAATTCCAAAAAAACGCCGGCGTGTTGCGCCGGCGTTTTTTGTATTGTATTCTAAAGTTCATGCAAAAATACGATCATCTAAAGATCGAAAAGAAGTGGCAAAAAGAATGGGCTCGGAAAAAAGTCTACACCTCCCATGAAGATCCGAAAAAGCCAAAACATTATGTCTTGGACATGTTTCCATATCCTTCGGGAGACGGTCTTCATGTGGGTCACCCAAAAGGCTACATAGCTACCGACATCTACTCGCGCTTTATGCAAATGAAAGGATATAACATCCTCCACCCTATGGGTTGGGACGCTTTTGGCTTGCCCGCGGAAAACTACGCGATAAAAAATAAGATTCATCCCGAAATTGCTGTGAAGAAAAATATCAAGCGTTTTAAAGAACAGCTCTCCATTATGGGTTTCAATTATGATTGGACCCGGGAGATAAACACGACTGATCCGAAATACTACAAATGGACGCAGTGGATATTCTTGGAGCTTTTCAAAAAAGGATTGGCATATGAATCATACGAACCGATCAATTGGTGTCCATCCTGCCAGACGGGACTCGCGAATGAAGACTTGGAAGATGGAAAATGCGAACGATGTGGTTCTGTCGTGGAAAAACGTCCGATGCGGCAATGGATTTTGAAAATCACCGACTACGCAGAACGTCTTCTTGCTGATCTCGACGCGCCAGTTCAAAAAGAACCTCTGAAAATTCTTATCGGAACGAGAAATAATGCCAAAGTAGAAATGTGGAGGAGATGCGTTCCCAAAGAAAGCGGAATAACGTTACTATCCCTAGACGACATAGCAAAAATTGATGATTCCGATCTCGTAGAAGGCGATGACTTCGAGGAAAACGCTCGGAAAAAATCCGAATATTATTTTAAAAAGACTGGAATTCCTACCCTTTCAAGCGACCACATTTTCTGGATGGAGAAATGGCCCGAAAATGATGGAAATGTCGTTCATATGCGGAAACACGCGAATCCCAATTCTCCTCGGGCAAGCGATGAGGAGGTTGTGAAATATCTTAAAGATTTCGTGAAAAAGAACGGGGAATCGAAAAGCAGATTCCTTTATGCTCTTTCTTTTACCGATGCATCGGGTACCGAAAACTTAGTTGCAAAAGGCAAGGAATATATTTTGCAGGATCAACAGTCAAAAACTTTTTGGGACGGATATCCGGTAGAATCGCTCATCAAAGATCCGCAAACAGGAGAATATAAATCAGAGGAATCTGATGAAATCCGCTATTCGCATGTAATAGACGCGGTACAGAAAAAAATACTGCCAAGAATCCAAAAGGGGCAAAGAACAGCGGGCTTGAATTGGCCAGAGTCAATCAAAGAATCCCAGAGAAATTGGATAGGGAAGTCAGAAGGAATGCTTTTTACGGCACCCGTCAAAGACACGAAGCTCACAATTCAGACCTTTTCGGCTCATTTTGAAGCATTTACGGCCGATACATTCGTCGTGATTGCTCCGGATCACCCATATCTACCAAAACTTCTTGAAGGAATACCGAACAAAAAAGAGATTCTTGATTTTGCGGCAGGACTTATTAAAAAGCGTGCGGGACAAGGCTTCGCGGAAGAAAAAGAATCAGAAGGAATTTTCACAGGCAGATATATTGTAGACCCGGTAGGGAATGGAGACCTTCCAATTTGGATCGCCAGTTTTGCTTTAGCTGATTATGGTACGGGAATTGTAAAATGTTCGGTTCATGACGAACGTGATTTTGCTTTTGCGAAAAAATATAAGATTCGTTTGAAACCGGTACTCTTTCCGGCGGACAAAGTCCTTGCTGAAAAAGTTCGAAACCTTGAAGTTTGTTTCAGTGATATGAAAAATGGGGTTCTTAACGAACCAAAAGCATTCGAAGGAAAGTTCTCCGGAAAGGAAAGACAGAACATCATCTCGTACCTGGAAAAAAACAAGCTTGCTGTGAAAAAAACAACTTACCGCCTGCGCGATTGGGTTTTTTCACGCCAAAGATATTGGGGCGAACCGATTCCAATAATCCACTGTGAAAAGTGCGGGACTGTACCAGTTCCGGAAAAGGATTTGCCGGTAAAATTGCCCAAAGTAAAGTCATATGCGCCGACAGGAACGGGGGAGTCTCCGCTTGCTGAAATTTCAAAATGGGTAAATGTGAAATGCCCGAAATGCTATGGTCCTGCAAAGCGGGAAACAAACACAATGCCCCAATGGGCGGGCTCTTCTTGGTATTATCTCCGCTACATGGACCCCAAAAATTCTAAAACATTTGTAGATCCAAAAAAAGAAAAGTATTGGGCGCCTGTAGATGTCTACGTCGGGGGGACAGAACATGCGACACGCCATCTTATTTACGCGCGCTTCTGGCACAAATTTCTTTTTGATATCGGAGCGGTCTCGACGACTGAACCATTCATGCGTCTCAAGAACCAAGGACTCATACTTGCCGAAGACGGGAAGAAAATGAGTAAAAGATTCGGAAATGTTATTAATCCCGATGATATCATCAAGCTCTATGGCGCCGATACACTTCGTATTTATGAAATGTTTATGGGTCCGTTTGAAAATGCCATCAATTGGAGTACAGAAAGCATGATCGGTTCACGGCGCTTTGTAGAGCGCGTCTGGAAACTTTCACAGAAGGTCGCCCAAAAGCCCAAAACAGCGCCATCGCAGAATCTTTTAAACTCGCTTCACAAAACAATCAAAAAAGTTGGTGAAGATATCGTTGATTTCAAATTCAATACAGCGATCTCTTCAATGATGATGTTTTTAAATGAGGCCGAAAAAGAAACAGAGATCGGAGCAGAAATATTCTCGGATTTTCTCAAAATTCTCTCACCATTCGCTCCTCATGTTACGCAAGAATTATGGTCACTATTCGGAAAGGGAGAGCTAAAAGATGCACAGTGGCCTGTATTTGATAGTGCTTTGATCGGGACATCGTCCTTCACAATCGTCGTACAAGTAAATGGAAAAGTGCGCGGAGAATTTAGGGTCGAAAGCGAGATGGGGGAGGAGGAGACCAAGAAAAGAGCTCTCTCACTTCCAGAAACGCTGAAGTGGATGGAGGGAAAGACCGCGAAAAAAATTATCTACGTAAAAAATAAATTAGTGAGTATCGTCGTATAAAAACCTTAATTTTGAAGCTTTTCTGGGGGGTATTTGACATTAAATGAGGAGTATAGTATTGTAAGACCACAGGGAATGAGGCCAAAAAGACACTATTTCACAACAGAATTGACTTTATTTCACACAAATGCTAGAAAATAGGTATGTAAGCAAAAAGCTTCGCACGTAAAATTTTATTCAAATGACACCAGCAATTAAATTTAAACCAAAACAGATAACCAAGAAGCTTTTGGGCGTTCTCCCTGCTCGCGCGAGGGATGTGCTCGTAAGCCGTTTTGGGCTTGGTGCAAAGCCGGAACGAATGACTCTTGAGGCGATCGGCAAGACATACAACATCACTCGAGAACGAGTTCGACAGATCGAAAACTACGCGATTCACAACATCAAGAAATCCGAAGGCTACAAGAAAGAAAAGGCTGCTTTTGACGAGCTTGAAGCGATCCTTCATGAAATGGGTGGATTTGTTGCGGAAGAGGATTTTCTAAGTCATCTTGCAAAAGATGCTTCTACCCAGAATCACATCAACTTTCTCATGATTTTGAGCCACAACTTTAAGCGAGAGAAAGAGGACGATGAATTCAAGCACCGATGGTATGTTGACGATGCTCTTTCTGCAAAGGTACACGAATCACTGCGAAAACTTTACAAAAACCTTGGCGACGACGATATTATTCCGGAATCAGAGATCATCAACACTTTCCTTGATTACGTAAAAGATCTTTCTGATCATTTCAAAAAAGAAGAGATCATCAAGCGATGGCTTTCAGTTTCAAAAAAGATCGGCCGAAATCCAATGGGCGAGTGGGGACTAACTTCTTCTCCAAATATTAAAGCGAAAGGAATGAGAGACTACGCATTTCTCGTTATCCGAAAGCACGGCTCTCCGATCCACTTCACTCAAGTTGCAAAAGCAATTACCGATACGTTCAAAAAGAAGGCTCATGTCGCAACCTGTCACAACGAGCTCATCAAAGATCCTCGATTCGTGCTTGTAGGACGCGGACTCTATGCTCTTTCTGAATGGGGATATCTTTCAGGAGTGGTAAAAGACGTTATCAAGAAGGTTCTCGAAAAGCACGGACCATTGACGAAACAAGAAATCATTGAAAAAGTGCTCAAAGAACGATATGTCAAGGAGAACACTATTGCGATTAACCTCCAAAACTCGAAGCACTTCAAGAAAGACAAAGACGCAAAATACTCTCTCGTAGGATAAAAACAAAAAACTGCCGGCAAGGCAGTTTTTTGTTTTCCCCGTATCCACCTTTTGTAGATGGAAAAACATATTTCTATGCGATAGAATATAAGGAACCAAATGTCATCAGGCTCCAAAAAACCGGCGATCTTTGATTTGAGCAATAAAGGACTTCTGCCATTCCAAAATTTCATGGTGGGAGTTTTCGCCGTTGTTGCACTGGTTATCCTCGCTCAATTTCCTGGAGCCCTCGAAAAAACAATTTCCGTTATCTTTGAAACCTCGCCGATCTGGCTTCCTTTGGTTCTTCTTCCGCAATTTATGCATATCTGGCTCCACTGGAGGCGCGCAATGTTTCTTATGGGGCAGGGTTCGGCGCTCATAGAAATTAAGTTGCCAAAAGAGCTAGTGAAATCTCCCGAAGCAATGGAGCTTGTCCTCACATCATTATGGCAAAAGGGAAGTGCGACCTATCTTGAAACTTATTGGAAAGGAAAAGTGAAGCCCTGGTTTTCTTTCGAAATTGTTTCAGAAGACGGGAATATTCGCTTCTACATGTGGACATTCAAAAAATTCAAGGAGCTTCTTGTTCACCAGCTCTACGGCCAATATCCGAATATTGAAATTTTGGACGTGAAGCCCGAAGACGACTACGTCCATAAAGTTGAACACGATCCCGTGAATCTTCCTATCTGGGGAACGTATTATAATCTCGCGAAGCCAAGTATCTATCCGATAAAAACATACATGGATTTTCGCATGCATGAAAATCCAAAAGAGGAATACAAGATCGAGCCAATGACTCCGCTTCTTGAATATTTAGGCTCGATGAAAAAAGGCGAAACGGTTTGGATTCAAGTTCTCTTCCAATGCCATAGAAAACAAGGCCTCAAAGAGGGATTTCTCTACAAACAGCCGTTCTGGTCTGATGCCGGGAAAGCGGAAGTAAATAAGATCATGAAGCGCGATCCGGAAACCAAGGGACCAGACGTAGTTTCAGATACCGGATTCCCAATTCATCCAGTTATGAGCGAGGGAGATAAAAATGCGATTACTGCGATCGAACGCAATATTTCTAAATATCCTTTCGAGACAACTATCCGCGCTTTTTACATCGCAAAAGCCGAGGCCTACAATCCAATATCGAACACGGGTATCATTGGAATCTTCAACCAATTTAATTCGAAAGAATTAAATGAAATAAAATTGGCTTGGTTTACTGATTTCGATTATCCTTGGCAAGACTTCCGAAGAATCCGAAGAAACAGAATGGAAAAGCAGATGCTTGATGCGTACAAGAAACGCTCCTTCTTCCAAGGTCCCTATCATCATTTCCGGGAAGCCGGCTTTATCATGAATGCAGAAAGCCTCGCTTCCATTTATCACTTCCCAGGAGAAGCCGCGACAACGCCATCATTCACCAGAATTCCTTCAAAGAAAGTGGAACCTCCTTCGAATTTGCCAACATAATAGGGGACAGGGTGGAGGGTATGGGGTTGAGAATAAAAATCAAAACTTTCTCAGCACAGTATTTTCTACCCTGTACCCTGTACCCTAAACCCTTTACCCTTCTTCTATGCGCTTTCCCAAATACCTTTTGAAAAGAAAAGCTCTCCTCATCATCGCAGGGTGCGTCTTGTTAGTCGCTTTTTATTTTCTCTCCTTGCCTCCTTCGGGCTTTCCTTCCAACAAAATAGTGATGATCGAATCCGGCAGTTCCTTAAAGGAAGTCGGTTCATTTTTGAAAGAGAAGGGGATTATCCGCTCATCATTCCTCTTTGATAACTTCGTCATCCTTCTCAATCATGAAAAAGCAGTTATCTCCGGAGAATACGTCTTCACGAAACCACTCTCTGTTTTCTCAATAGCAAAAAGAGTGAGTGCCGGAGATTTTGGGTTTCCTTTGAAACGCGTTACCATCCCTGAAGGGCTCAACACCCTCCAAATTGCGAATTTAATGCCCGCAGAGTACTTTCATTTCAGTAAAAATGAATTTTTGAAGCTTACTACAAAAGATGAAGGGTACCTTTTCCCCGACACCTATTTTTTCCCGATAAATATCACCACGGAAAATATTATAAAAACGCTTTCTGAAAATTTCGAAAAAAAGACGGGGGTTTTGAAAGCGGATGTTCTTATTTCAGGCAGAACATTTAAAGATGCGATAACAATGGCGTCCATTCTTGAGGAAGAAGCGCTCACAAGCGAAGACAGAAAAATGGTCGCTGGAGTTCTTTGGAAACGATTGAAACTCGGAATGCGCCTTCAAGTAGACGCGCCTCTTTCCTACGTGACAGACAAAACCACCTTTGAACTAACGCTCAAAGATCTGAAATTTGATTCTCCTTACAACACCTATTTGCACACGGGTCTTCCACCGGGGCCAATTTCAAATCCCGGCTTGGATGCAATAGACGCAGCCATCCATCCGACAACTTCGAAATATCTTTTTTACCTTTCAGGAAGAGATGGGGTGATGCATTACGCAGCGACTTATGCGGAACATTTAGCAAACAAGAAAAAATATTTGGATTAAAAAAACGGCTCCTTTCGGAAAACCGTCTTCGTGTGAAATGAACATCGAGAAGATCAGGATTTGATCAGCTCGGACACCGCCGCCATTCTCCTATCAAGAACTTTCAGCCTCGGAATCCTATCTTCCGGGACATCCATAAGGAGAGGCGTACTGACAAGAACACTGCGAGAGTAGCATCCCAAGGAATTTGTGTGACAGACTGGCACCGCCGAATTCGTCACATAAGTGAGAAGCATGCCGCTTGGGTGTGTGTAGACATGCTCCACGGGAACATAATTTCCACTTTCTTCGGCGCCTTTGTGCCAAAGTTTTTTCCTCGAGACCGACCAAAGTACAAGCTGGCCTAGGTCGCGCATTGTTTCGAATGCCAGACTATTCGTTGAGCCAAGCATCGAGACCATTCCTTCCGGAAAGGTCTGCATGACAATCACGGGCCTGATCTCATCTCCATCCTTGAACTTCGGCTCGTTTTTGTGGGGAAAAAGCTCGTCGCGCTCTACCGTACAAAGCACCGAACGATCATTGGCCGATTTTCTTGAAACCGATACCAAAAGGGAGTTCACCTCGCAGTTTATGCGCACACCGACAACCTGAAGTTCCTTTCTGCAGGCGCTTACCGTTCCAGTCCAAAGCATTTCAAAAAACTTGCTTCGGTTCAGGTAAATGAGATCAATGACGACCCCATTTCCTTCAAGTTGGACAATCGCTGGAATTGTCCCGCTTGGGCGATCCGGGCGCGCCGTAAAATCCGGCACCAGAATTCCTTGTCGACGACTTGTGGCCATTGTCTGACTCCTTAAACAGGGTTTCAAAGGATTTAAACGCCAACTTTCGACGAAAATAGTATACATTTCTCAAAGCTTGTCAATTGTGGCATACTGTGTTCGAAATGATTCAAAAAAGCCCCAAACAAAAGGTCTTTGTAGGACTTTCGGGGGGAGTAGACTCCTCTGTTTCTGCTGCACTCCTTAAAAAAGCCGGGTACGACGTAACCGGGGTTTTCATCAAAGTCTGGCAGGCAGATTTTCTGCCATGCAACTGGAAAGAAGAACGCCTGGACGCAATGCGGATTTGCGCCCGACTCGGCATTCCTTTTCTCACATTCGACCTCCAAAAAGAATACAAAAAAGAAGTGGTGGATTACATGATTCGCGAATACAAAGCGGGACGAACCCCTAATCCAGACGTGATGTGCAACCGCCATGTGAAATTCAGAGCGTTTTTTGATAAGGCCCGCAAGATGGGAGCGGACTATGTCGCTACTGGCCATTACGCCCAAGTTGCGAAAACAAAACGTGGAAAATTTGAAATGAAAGCTGGCTCTGACTTCAATAAAGATCAAAGCTATTTTCTCTGGACACTCACGCAAAAAGAACTTTCAAAAACATTTTTTCCAGTAGGAAATATCGAGAAACCGGAAGTGCGAAAGCTCGCAGAAAAATTCAACCTCCACACAGCAACGAAGAAAGACAGCCAAGGGCTCTGCTTTATCGGTAAAGTAGACCTTAAAGAATTCTTAAGCCATTTTGTGAAAGAAAAACCCGGAAAAGTACTCGATGAATCTGGGAAAACGATAGGGAAGCACGAGGGAGCATTTTTCTACACTTTGGGACAGAGACATGGGTTCACAATAACCAAAAAAACTCCTCACGACACTCCATACTACATTGTGAAAAAAGATATCAAGAAAAACGTCCTCACCGTCTCAGAAAAAAAACCGGAAAATAATTTCCTCAAAGACACTCACATTGTAAAAATTGAAGATACCAATTGGATCTCTGAAATTCCTCAAAAAAGAAAGGTGTACAGCGCCCGAGTCCGCTATCGCCAGCCGCTCGAAAAATGTACCGTCGAAATAAAAACCAAAAAAACGGCCATAGTAAGCTTTGAAAAGCCGATTCAAGCAGTCACTTCGGGGCAATCTCTAGTCGTATACGACAAAAACACCTGCCTCGGCGGTGCAATCATCTCCTAGCGGGAAAGTTTCGGGTGCGATAAAATAAAGCCACATTAATTAATCCAATTTAAAATTATATGGATACATTTTTTGCGAATCCAAATACTGTTATGTTCTTCCAGCTACTCCTCGCGCTGGTGCTCGGCGGGATTTTAGGAATTCAAAGAAGTCTCTCTCATAAAGGCGCGGGAATGAGGACCTTTTCTCTTGTCGCAATGGGTTCTTGTCTTTTTGTTGTCATTTCAGAGATCATACATGCCCGAGCGCTTGGAGTGGGCGATGTCATTCCCACACAGATTCCCGGAGCGATCATTACCGGCATCGGATTTCTCGGCGCGGGCCTCATCATTTTCAAAGATGATAAATTGAAAGGACTTACCACGGCGGCAGGACTTTGGGTCGCCTGCGGGATTGGAATTGCTATTGGATTTCAACTCTACTTGCTTTCAATTTTTGCAACTGTCCTTACTCTCCTTGTCTTTACCGTGCTGTGGAAAGTAGAGACAGCGATCAAAGAAACTGGTTCCGAATATTCTGAAGAGAGCGGAGAAATAAAATAGCATTTAAAATGAAGACGTTTACGGAAAAAGTGTTTGCAGTAGTGGCGAAAATTCCAAAAGGAAAAGTTCTGACGTACAAAGAAGTGGCAGAGCGCGCGGGAAGCCCTCGGGCTTCCCGCGCTGTCGGCTCCATCCTCAAAACCAACTACAATCCGAGAATCCCGTGCCACCGAGTCATCCGTTCCGACGGCAAAACCGGACACTATAATCGCGGAGATATGCAAAAAATCGCACTTCTTAAAAAGGAGGGTGCTCTTAGCGAGGTTCAACCTCGCTACAACCTCGCTAGAAATGAAGATTAATGGACGAACACACAGTAAAACTCAAACGGATTAAAGACGAGCTTCTCGCAATGGAAAGTCCGCTTGCTGATGAGCGCCGGAAAAATAAAGTTTTCCCTGTGATCGGAGAAGGGGATCATTATGCGAAAATAATGTTCATCGGCGAAGCGCCAGGAAAGAATGAGGCCAAAACGGGCAAGCCTTTTTGCGGAGCATCAGGCAGGATTTTGGACGAGCTTTTGGCGAGCGTCGGGATTGACCGAAAGGGCGTCTATGTGACAAACATCGTCAAGGATAGGCCTACTGACAATCGTGACCCTCTACCGTCAGAAATAGACGCTTACGGGCCATTTTTAGACCGTCAAATCACTATAATTGAGCCGAAAATCATCGCAACATTGGGGCGTTTCTCGATGGAATACATTATGAAAAAATTCGGTCTTGGCGCACAGTTACAAGTAATAAGCATGATGCACGGCAAAACTTTTGAAGTAGAAGTCTCCTACGGTAGCCTCACAGTCATCCCGCTCTACCACCCCGCCGCCGCAATCTATAATCAACACCTTAAAGACACTTTAAAAAAAGATTTCGAAGTTCTGAAAAAATATAAATAAAATAGCTGTTTTGTTCGCTTGGCGGCGAACAAAACAGCTAGATGTTAGTTGAACAACGGCGCGTCACGTAGGAGCCGCAGGCTAATCGTCCCCCAAAATCTGTGATCGATTAGCCTCAAGAAAGGCTGGGCTCTGTGTCGCGAGAAACACAAGCTTTTCCCCCCAAGTAAACACCTTTGACGATGCTAGGAGGACTTGTTGAGATGCCTCCTTCATCTCCTGCCCCAGAAGAGCGATCAACTGGAGGCGTTCTGCATCTGTCCAATCTGGACTTGGCACGAAATTATTGATCATGACTTCCTCCCCAATCCGACACTGCGAAATTCGAGTGTCTACCAAAATATAGATTACTACGAATTTAGTATTTGTCAACATGTTCGGACAACTCAATTTTTTAACTGATCGAATTATGCTATATTTATCCTCATGCAATCCGAAGAAATTCGAAGCAAATTTTTAGAGTTTTTTAAGAAGCGGGATCATATGATTTTGCCTTCGGCTTCGCTTTTGCCAGAAAATGATCCATCTGTTCTTTTTACAACTGCCGGAATGCAGCCTCTCGTGCCTTTTCTTCTTGGCAGAGTTATGCCGACACAAAGACGTCTTGCGAATATTCAGAAATGCGTCCGTACACAAGACATTGATGAGGTGGGAGACAATACCCACAACACCTTTTTTGAGATGCTTGGCAACTGGTCACTCGGTGATTATTTTAAAAAAGATGCTATTTCCTGGACATACGAATTCTTTACAAGCAAGGAAGCGGGACTCGGTCTCGATCCAAATCGAATCTACGTAACCTGTTTTGAGGGTGATGAAAATGCTCCGAAAGATACAGAATCGGCAGAAATCTGGGAATCAATTGGAATTCCCAAAGATCGCATCTATTTCCTTCCCGCAAAAAATAATTGGTGGCAAGCGGGTGAGAACGGACCATGCGGACCCGACACCGAAATTTTCTACGACCTTACGAAAAAAGGTTTGGGTAAAATGACAAAAGAAGAGTATCTCGAAGCCGATAACAAACAGGAGGTTGTGGAAATTGGAAACGACGTCTTCATGGGCTATGAAAAAAAGAACGGGGTTGTGGTTGGAAAACTCAAACAACAAAATGTGGACTTTGGCGGAGGCTTTGAACGGCTTTGTATGGTTTCGCAAGGAGTAGCAAATGTTTTTGCCACTGATCTTTTTCAGCCGATAATGGCAAAGATAAATGAGTTCACAACTTCTGCCGACGAAAAAGCGAAGAGAATTGTTGCTGATCACATTCGTACTGCTGTTTTCATGATCGGCGACGGGGTCATTCCATCAAATACAGATGCTGGATATATTTTGCGCCGACTTCTTCGACGAGCTGTTCGCTTTGCAGACAAATTAGAGATGAAGCACGATTCGCTTTCTTGGATTGCCGAAACAGTGATAGAAAAATATACTATCATATATGATAGTATTTCAAAAAAACGTGATCTGATAAGAAAAGAAATCGATGAGGAAGAGCAGAAATTCAGGAAAACTCTCGCAAGCGGATTGAAATTATTTGAAAAGATCTCTGAAAAACATATTTCCGGAGAAGAAGCCTTCGACCTTTTCTCAAGCCACGGTTTTCCACTCGAAGTAACGCTCGAGCTTGCAAAAGAAGAAGGTAAGACGGTAGATGTTGCTGGTTTCAATAAAAAATTCAAAGAACACCAAGAACTTTCTCGCAAAGGCGCAGAACAGAAATTTAAAGGAGGACTTGCGGGGCATTCCGATAAAGAAGTTCAATACCATACAGCAACGCACCTTTTGAATTCCGCATTACGAAAAGTGCTCGGCGCGCACGTTGAACAAAAGGGAAGCAACATCACTCCCGACCGGCTTCGATTCGACTTCATTCACACTGCAAAAATGACTGACGAGGAGAAAAAACAGGTGGAAGAATGGATAAATGCGCAGATCAAGGCAGAACTTCCAGTTTCTTTTCGAGAAATGCCAATTATTGAAGCGAAAGAACTCGGCGCTATCGGCGTTTTTGAAGATAAATATGGAGAAGTGGTAAAAGTCTATTCCATCGGCAATGAGAAAACCGGAATCGTGAGCATGGAGCTCTGCGGGGGCCCCCACGTCTCTAACACATCAGAATTAAAGGGAACTTTCAAAATCCAAAAAGAAGAAGCCGTCTCCGCCGGAGTTCGTCGTATAAAGGCAGTATTGGAATAGCTTTCCACTTCAAAGGATTTAGAGGAGATGATACAATTAATGAATGTTCCTCTCGTCTCTTTTCAAAAAACCAGAGCATGAAATTTCAGTTCTCTTTGATATAAGCTCACGAAGCGTCGGCGGAGCCCTTTTGGAGCTTTCCCGCCACGGCAAGCCTAAAATTCTCTACACAGCCCGTCTCGAAATTCCTTTTCACGAAAGCCCCGGTTCAGAAGAATTAGTTTCAGAAACCCTCTCCGCGCTCACTAAGGTCACAAGCTCGCTTCAAGTAGAGGGGATTGCCCACCTTTCAGCCACCGAATTCAAAGACCACAAAGTAAAAGAAGTATTTTTGGTCTTTTCTTCTCCTTGGTATATTTCAGAGACAAAAATTGCCCGCATCGAGAAAGAGAAGCCTTTTACATTCACGGAAAGACTGCTCAAAGAAATGCTCGCGCACGAAAAAACATCGTACGAAAAAGCCGTCGAAGCAAATCAAAATAAAAACGTAAGCGGAATAAACTTCCTGGAACAAAAGGTCATCCAAATAAAACTAAACGGCTACGAGACAGCAAAACCGTTCGGCCAGATCATCTTTTCCGCGGAAGCAAACATACTTTCAAGCTTCATTGATTCGCATCTTCTAAATCGTGTCAAAGATGTCGTGCTTCATTCTTTCCACCCTCGGCACGTTGGCATACATTCTTTCCCAGGAGTTGCCCATTCCGTGCTTCGCGACATTTATCCGGGTGAAAACGATTTTTTCATTGTCGATGTCGGAGGAGAATCAACCGAAATCTCGCTCATCAAAGGAGGAGGGCTTCTGGAAACATTTTCTTTCCCAGTCGGGCACAACCAGACGCTTCGCAAAATTTCTGAAGCGTTAGAAGTATCTCGAGATGTCGCCATTTCATCCCTCTCGCTCTTTCTCGATGGCAAAACATTCGAAAAAACGGGCGGAAAGATAGAAGGCGTCGTGAAAGATATGCAAACAAAATGGAATGAAGCATTCCAATCTGCTCTCGGCAACCTCGGCGAGAATAGAGCTGTCCCGTCGCTCTTTTATCTCATCTCGGAACCTCCGTTCGCAAATCTTTTCAACAGTGTCATCAAAAAAATAGAAAAAGCGGACGAGAAAACCGGCGCGAAAAAAGTTGTGCCCCTCGAAAGCAAGACGCTTGCTCTGCATTATGAGAGAAACGGCATCGGAGATGGGGATATGTTTCTCTGTCTTGAGACAATTTTCTTGAACAAGCTCTTTTCAAAAGACGGCGCAGAAAAATAGTGTTAGGTAAAGATAAAGAATAGGCATATAATACAAAACAGTATGGCAAAAGAAATTTTTCAAGACGTAATACCGCCAGGAAAACGAAGCATTAGGCGCATTCCTCTGAAACGGCAAAAACCAGCGCCCACGCCTCCTCCTGTCCGGGAAAAAGCTGAAAAAGCTACAGAAAGAAGAATTCCTGACGCCCCTCCAAGAGAAACAAGAAGGGAAGAACAACCAGTACCGATAAAAGAAAAGAATTATTCCTATTACGAATACCCAAAAAAGAAGCGGCTTCCAAAAATCCTCATCGGGGTTGTCGGAGGAATCTTGGGAATCGCCCTTTTGGTATTTCTCATTACTACTTTTGCATCGAGTGCAACTCTCAAAGTCACCGCTCGGCAAGCAGACGCCTCTCTCGACAGCGATTTTGTGGCCCAAGAAGTTCCAGAGATGAAGGGGATCGGATATAAAACGATTGCGGTATCGGAAGATTCGAAAGAACTTGTTACAGCGAGCGGTACCCAAGATGCAAAAAAGAAAGCGTCTGGAACAGTGGTCCTCTATAATAATTTCTCCACCACTCCGCAAAAACTCATCCGAAACACAAGACTTGAAACAACAGATGGCCTTATCTTTAGAATTGATTCGTCAGTCACAATCCCCGGGAAAGCCACTTTAGCGGGGAAAAGCATTCCTGGCTCGGTCAGCGTCCTTGCCTATGCCGATTCTCCCGGCGAAGAATACAACGTCGGACTGGTAGATTTCACTGTTCCAGGATTTAAAGGTACAACAAAATACAAAGATTTTTACGCGAGGTCAAAAACTCCAATGCAGGGAGGACTCATCGGAAAGATCAATACCATTACCGACAAAGATCGCACAGATGCTATAAAAAGAGCGCAGACAAAAGCTGTTGCTGAACTCCTTTCTCAAGTGAACACCAAGAAACAAGACGGCTTTGTACTTTTTTCCAACTCGTACGCTGCTGATTTCTCAAATCTTCCCGACAAGCAGACAGCGGGAGGTTCAGTTGAGGTCGGCGTCCACGCAAATTTGAAAGCGATCGTGTTCGATGAAAGAGCTTTGAGCAATCAGATTGCAGAGAAGTCCTTGAAAGATTTTGATGGAGGCCCTGTCGCCGTTCTCAATATGGAAAACCTCACATACGAAACTAAAAAAGCTGATCCGAAACATCCCTTCGATCCAGGTACCCTTTCATTTCACCTGAAAGGCCAGCCAAAAATGCAGTGGGTCATTGATACAGATAAAATTGTAAGTGAGATTGCCGGCAAGCAAAGGGCAGAACTCCAAAATATCCTTGCCACATACCACGGAATAGAAAAAGCCGAGGTAGTCGTCAAGCCATTCTGGCTTCGTTCTTTCCCCTCCGATACCTCAAAAATTACTATCGAACAGCACTAATTTTTGCCGAACCCCCGAAAAACCCCTTAGGGTGTTGACTTTTTGCCCATTCTTTTGCTAGTATTGTGAAGCTCAAAGTTTTAAAAGGAGATGCAGAACCCACAACAGAGACCCGAATCAGTGCTCGGTATAGTTACCGAAGCACTTCCAAATGCTCTTTTTAAGGTCAAAATTGAAGGGAAAGATGAGTTGCTCACGTACCTTTCAGGCAAAATGCGCTTGAATCGAATTCGAGTACTCATCGGCGACAAAGTAGAAGTTGAGCTCGAACCCTATGGAGGAAAGGGAAGGATCATCAGACGTTTGTAAAATTTAATGTCCGGTAGATTTGCCGGAGCAGAAACAGTTACATACTGTTTTTCTTGTATTTAAATGAAGGTAAAATCATCAGTTAAAAAAATGTGTCCGCAATGCAAAGTAGTCCGACGAAAGGGCTATGTTTATGTCATTTGCAAAAGCGACCCGCGGCACAAACAGCGACAAGGCTAGCAAAACAGGGTAAAGGGGATAGGGTAGAGGGTATAAAAACACCAAGCATCCGAACCTCCTAAACCCTTCACCCTAAACCCTATTTAAAATCATGCGAATCGTAGGAATCACAATACCAGATAATAAAAGACTCGAAATCGGACTTACCTCCCTCTATGGTATTGCACGTTCTCGAGCTCAAAGCATTCTCGACGAAGCAAAGATCGAGCACGGACGAAAAGCGAAAGATTTGAAACCTGAAGAAGAAAACGAGATCCGAAAGATCATCGAAAAAATGAAGATCGAGGGAGATTTGAAGCGAGAAGTCGGCGCAAATATTAAGCGTTTGAAAGACATCAAAGCATATCGAGGAATCCGACACCTCCGTTCTCTTCCATCACGAGGCCAGAGAACAAAGACCAATTCCCGAACACGACGAGGAAATGTACGAAAGACTATGGGTACCGGACGACGAAAAGAAACAAAGACATAAAATAATTTAAATGGGAAAGAAAAGAATCACAACAGAAGCGGGAGCCGGTGGAAGTGCTGTGAAAACAGACGCTTCTTCGCGCGCTTCAACAAAAAAGAAGTACGATCGGGGAATTCTCCACGTTGAATCTACGTACAACAACACCAAGCTCCTCCTCACAGACGAGAAAGGAAATGCTCTCTGTGCTTCTTCATCTGGCTCTATCGGATTTGCGGGCGCAAAGAAGGGAACTCCTTTCGCAGCTGCGAAGATCGGCGAAACGCTCGCTGCAAAAGCCGCAGTTTTGGGCATCAAAGAAGTATCTGTCGTCGTAAAAGGCGTCGGTTCTGGACGAGAATCAGCGATCCGAGGATTTATTTCAAAAGGAATCAATTTACTTGAAATTTCAGACCGAACCCCGGTTCCGCATAACGGCCCAAAGCCTCCAAAACCTCGACGCGTATAATTTTTTACCATTATGAAAATTGGACCACGATACAAAATAGCACGACGCCTCGGCGCTCCCATCTACGAAAAGACGCAGAATCCTAAATTTGCGATTCGAGAAGCTCGACGTGGACGAAAGGAATACAAGCACCCAAAACAGCGCTCTGAATTCGGCATTCAACTTATCGAAAAGCAGAAAGCTCGCCTCACCTACGGAATGGGAGAAAGACAATTCGGCCGATACGTCGAAGAATCAATGACAAAGAAAGGAGTAAAGCCTACGGAAGAGCTCTACACAATGCTTGAATCTCGACTCGACAATGTCGTCTATCGAATGGGACTTGCTCCGACACGAGCTGCTGCACGACAAATGGTAAACCACGGCCACATCAATTTGAATGGAAAACGAGTTTCTATTCCTTCTGCACAGACAAAAATCGGAGATGTTATCTCTATCCGAGAGCGAAGCGTCAAGAAGCCTCTTTTTGGCCCGCTTGAAGAGAGACTCAAGACCTACACCTGCCCTTCATGGATCAAATTCGACAATGAAAAGAAGACTGGAACGATACAGGGAGCGCCAAAGGCAGAGCCGATAAATACCGTGTTTAATCTGGCAATGGTACTGGAATTTTATAGCAGATAACAAAGTAGGGGAATGGTCGCTTTCCTCCAATACAATCCACATTTGCAAAATTGTCAAAAATAAGGTATATTTTTCAAGTCATTTTTTTAAACTTTAACCACAAAAACTATGTTTGATCCAACAATCGTTCTTCCTTCAAAGCCAAAGATCATCTCCGAAAAAGAATTCGACGGAGTCTATGAAATAGACGGTTTTTATCCTGGATACGGACACACCATCGGCAACTCTCTTCGCCGAATCATCCTCTCGTCTCTCCCTGGCGCAGCGATCACCTCTGTGAAGATCAGCGGAGTAAGCCATGAATTTTCAACTATCGCAGGCGTGAAGGAAGATGTTGTTACGATCATCCTCAATTTGAAACGAGTTCGAATCAAAATGCTCACCAACGAGCCTCAAACCCTTACCCTGAAAGTAAAGGGCGCGAAGGAAGTGACTGCAGAAGACATCAAAGCTTCCGGACAAGTTGAAATTTTGAACCCTGAACTTCACCTCGCAAGCATTACAGAAAAAAATACCGAACTTGAAATTGAGCTCAAGGTTGAAAAGGGCCTCGGATACATTCCAAAGGAAATTCTTATGAAAGAGCGAGTAGATATCGGAGCAATCACTCTTGATGCTATTTTCTCTCCTATCCGACGCGTAAACTACGAAGTAGAAAATATGCGAGTCGGCGACCGAACAGATTTCAACCGAATCAAGCTCTTCATTCAGACTGATGGCACCATCACTCCAAAAGAAGCTCTCGAGAAATCAATCGAGATCATGATTCACCAGTTGAAAGCTATCGTCGGCTTCAAGGAAGAAGAAGTGAAGAATGAAAAAGCTGATTCAAAAGAAGAGGCTGGAGCTGAAGGCAAGCCAAAGAAAGAGCTTGATGCAGAATTCCTCAAAACTCGAATCGAAACTTTGAATCTTTCTCCTCGTACTCTCAATGCTCTCGCAAGCGCAAACATCCGAACAGTCGGAGGCCTTGTACGAAAGAAAGAAGAGGATATCTTGGATATCGACGGTCTTGGCAACAAGGGCGTTCAGGAAATCAAGAAAGCTTTGAGTAATTTCGGAATCGCTTTGAAATAGCTTTTTGGCTTATAAGCTTGTAAGCTTCTTAGAAAATGCAAATCAAAATCCAAAACTTAAAAGCTAAAAAGCATAGAAGCTAATAAGCTAACCCCATGCGTCACCATAATTCAAACAGAAAATTCGGACGAGAAACAGATCAGAGACGAGCTCTCATGCGCTCTTTGGCATACTCTCTCATCAAGCACGGCCATATTACTACGACCGAAGCAAAAGCAAAAGAACTCCGACCATACATGGAGAAGCTTGTGACTGCATCTCGAGTAGACAATCGTGAAGCAATCCGACTTGTACAGGCAAAGCTTCCTATGAAGTCAGCAGTGAACACCCTTTTCAAAACCATTTCACCAAAGTATAAAGACCGAAAAGGAGGCTACACACGAATCGTCAAGCTCCCACAGAGAGTGAGCGACGGTGCGCGAATGGCATTAATTTCTTTCGTATAAAACCATGAAGTATACTATCGACGCAACAAATCAGAAACTCGGACGACTTGCGAGTAAGACAGCGAGCCTTCTTATGGGCAAGAACGAAGCGAGCTACACAAAGAACGCGATGCCAGAAGTGAAAGTGGAAATCACCAACGCTTCAAAAGTTTCTGTTACCGAAAAGAAGCTTACAGAAAAAATCTACAAGCAGTATTCCGGCTACCCAGGAGGTTTGAAATCAAAGAGCATGAAGCAAGTTGTCTCAAAGCTCGGCCACCAAGAAATCATTTCTGATGCAGTCTACGGAATGCTTCCAAAGAACAAGCTCCAGAGAAAAATGATGAAGAACCTAACTATCACCGCATAAATAAAATGACACCAACAGATACAAAAGAAGGACGATATATTGAATGCGTGGGACGACGCAAGACCGCGATTGCGCGAGTTCGAATGACTCCGTCGACAAAAGGATCTTTCACCGTAAACAACAAAGATCTAGAGAGCTACTTTGGAACTAATGAGCTTCGAATGTCAGTGATGAATCCTCTTACAGAAGCGAAGCTTGCAAGCAAATTTAAAATCACAGCAATGGTGAAAGGCGGGGGAATCACCGGCCAAGCAGAAGCACTCCGACACGGAGTAGCTCGAGCACTCGTAGAACACGATGCAGAACTTCGTAAGCACATGAAGAAACTCGGCTTCCTAAAACGAGATCCAAGAGCAAAAGAAAGACGAAAATTCGGTCTCAAGAAAGCGAGAAAGTCGCCTCAATGGAGTAAGCGTTAATCAAACAACAAAAAAAATCGCCAGGTCGGCGATTTTTTTGTTACCAGTATATATGTGTAAATCTTGCATATAAAACCCGTAGCAAGGACAGTCCTTGCTACGGGTGTCCTCGTCCGATAAAATATAAGAATGCTTCGAGATGACCCTTTTGTTACCGACGAATACTACCATCTCTATAATCGCGGAATAGATAAACGAGTCATATTCAAAACTAAATTCGATTATGAGCGGTTTATGATGCTCCTTGTTGTCGCAAACTCAGAAGAGTCTATTCGACTTGATAATCTGATAAATCATGAACATAGAAAATATGAAGAAATCATAGAACTTGAGAAAGAAAAGCCGATTGTTTCCATCGGCGCGTGGTGCATTCTTTCAAATCATTTCCATATATTAGTCAGGCAAGATGTAGACGGAGGAATTACGAAGTTTATGAAAAAACTTGGCACAGCGTATTCGATGTATTTTAATATTAAATACCAGAGACAGGGAGCATTGTTTGGTGGACCATTTAAATCAAAACTGATTGGTGCAAACGATAGATATATGCGTCATATGTTTGGATATATTCATCTCAATCCTCTTGATATCAAGTTTCCGGAGTGGAAAAAGAATCTTGATACACTTACAAACGAGAAAAAGACGATGAAGAGCTTTTTGGAATCTTATCAGTATTCAAGTTATCCGGATTATATAGCAGAAGATAGATCCGAAAAATCTATTTTAAACAGGGAAGCATTTCCCGACTATTTCGGACAGAAATCTTCGATGGACGATTTTATCGAAGATTATTTGGAGAATGAGCACAGTACGGCACCAAACTCACTGTAGCAAGGACAATCCTTGCTACAGTGGAAAGGGAAGTTTTTGTTTGATTTTGTCCCCACATTCATATATATTGCCCTCGGAACAGGTCTTGTGTTGCTCTGTGCGACACAGTCATTTCTACACATTTTGAAAGGAAAATGGTCATGAATCCTACTCGGATTTGCATTGCCGGCGTTGCTGGACGAATGGGTCAGTGCTTGCTCGCGCTCACCTTGAAAGACCCGGAACTGAAGCTGGTGGAGGCACTTGAACGTCGGGGCCACAAATGGGTTGGCCATCACTTGAGTGAAGTCGCCGGCGTCGAGAAGGGCCTGGGAGTGGTGGTGGACAGTGACCTTCACCATGAGAGCACTGCGCAAGTCTTTATTGATTTTACCGAGCCCGTAACGGCATCGTTCCACGCCAAAGTCTGTGCCGATCTGAAAATCCCCATCATCATTGGCACAACAGGCGTTGTGGGGGACGAGAAAGATCGCATAGCCCGTGCTGCCGAGCACATTCCCGTCATCCACGCGCCGAACTTCTCGGTCGGCGTGAATGTGCTCTTCAAGCTCGTTGAACAAGCTGCCGAAGCGTTGGGTGATAGCTACGACGTTGAGATCGTCGAGGCACATCACAACCAAAAAGAGGATGCTCCGAGCGGTACAGCCCTCAGATTGTACCAAAGCGTCCTCAAAGGATTCGAACCCAATGCAGGATACACCGCAGTCCACGGACGATCTTCTTTCAATCGTGGCGTACGAACGAAGAAAGAAATCGGCATCCATGCCATCCGCATGGCCGACGTCGTCGGTGAACACACTGTCTACTTCGCCATCGGCGGCGAACGAATCGAGCTGACACACAAGGCGTCCAGTCGCGATACGTTTGCCCGAGGAGCACTCCGCGCCGCGAAATGGATCGTCGGCAAGGATCCCGGCATGTACACGATGGCGCAGGTGCTCGGACTCGAATAATCAACAAGTTCTGTCGAACCTATAACCCGCTTTCCAAGAACCCATTGGAGGCGGGTTTCTTGTTTCTATACAATTTGTTAGAGTAACCATATGAAAAACGTCATACTTCTCATTATTGCTTTGCTTCTAATAGGCACTGGCGTCTATGTTTACCGAAAAAATCACCCAATTATTACCGAGGTTCAATCAACTCCAACTCCCACCGAGACGACCTCTGTAAAAACATACACGAATACAGAATTCGGATTTCAATTTGATTATCCGTCATATGCAAAAATAGAACCAGAAAATGGGGGCGGTTTTATTGCTGCACGTCTTAGCCTTATCGCTTCAACAGGAAAAGAAACGAGTGAGTTGGATAAAGTGACTATAAGAGTTTATACGAAAAAAGACACGCCTGATATTTACGGCGCGATGAGAGAAGGAGAGAGTGAGTTCACGAAAATTGTGAAAAATCTTGCCTTTCTCATTCAAATAGACGGAAGCGACAAAAGCGATCAATTCTTACTCAACACCATAGAATCGAGTATTAAGTTCGCGACATACCCAGAGACAATTGGCGAATGCTTCAACCTGACGGTTTTAAATGTCTTAACAAGACTGGGGATACCAGACAGTGGTAGTGCAATAACTTACACAAATGGTGCAGTACAGGTCTCTAATGTTACTATAAAAGGAATCGACGATTCAAAACCGGGAGACAAAGTAAATCTCTGTTTGTTTTCTATACCTACGGACTGCCCGCCGGGGGATGAAAGAGGAAAAATATATGGGGCGACTAATTTACGTACCGGAGAAAGTTGGGGCGTATCTAATTCATCACATGGTTGTGGTGGTGCTTAAAATTCAAAATTACGAATCTCTATGGAAATAGCCTACATTTGTATTTTTGCCTCCAATTTCGATGAATCGATAGCTTTTTATCGAGATGTTCTTGGCCTCCAAGAAATACCTGAAAGATTGGAGAAAAATTTCCACGCTTTTAAAGCTGGTTCGACCAATATTGGTATAGAAAGAAATGGCACACGAAAAGATGGAGAGAAAACAAAAGCAGAAAATGCGGTACTTATTCAATTTAAAGCCCGCAGTTTGGATGAATTGAAAAAAATTACAGCAAATCTGGAAACAAAGAATGTTCGATTTTTAAAGAAACTCGTTGAGACCCATTACGGCAGCTTCACGAATTTTCTCGACCCAGACGGAAATAAATTAGAAATTTTGTATCAGCCTTAAAATATGAAAGTTGAAGGTTTCAAAGATACCATTGATTGGTACGATAATAACTCGGAACAATACGCCAAAGGTTTATACGAGGTATCGCCTACAGCCTCTATCCAAGCGTTTTTAGAACATATACCGCAAGATGCATATGTTTTAGAAGCAGGATGCGGGCCAGGAAGAGAGAGTAAAATTTTTCACGAGAAAGGAATAAAGACAGTTGGAATTGATATGTCTGAAGGGTTACTTGAAGTTGCTAGAAAGATGAACCCGGAAACAGAGTTTGTAAAAGGAAATTTCCTCGAACTTCCTTTTCCAGATGCTACATTTGGAGCGGTTTGGGCTCACGCTTCTTTGGTTCATCTCGAAACTATTGAGGATGCGAAAAAAGCACTGGAAGAATTTCACAGAGTTTTAAAATCTGGGGGGACATTACTTGTGAAAGTCAAAGCACAAACTGGAGAAGACAAAACCGCAGTTGTCACCGACACGCTTTCAAAACACGACAGGTTCTTTAGATACTATACTCCTGAAAATATGGAGGCTCTTTTAATAGAAGCTGGATTTGAAATCATAAGCAATACAATGCTTGAGGACGACCATGGGCGTTCTGAAGTAAAGTGGATTCAGGTTATTGTGAAAAAACTATAGAGTTTCCTATAAAAACAGAGTTTTCCCCACCCCTCCTTTTTCCACAATTTAGGGATGATATAATATTTAGGCTTAAGCAGTAGTCCAAACAAAGTAAAAACCCGAGTTATAGCTCGGGTTTTTACTTGCTCAAACTAGTTGTCGCTTTCCAATAAGCTTAGAATGTATCTGGCCCCACAGAGAACCAGACCTAATCCCATTCCTATAAGAATGTTTATCACTTACCACCTTACCAGACAGTTCTTCTCAAGACTTTGTCTTCTGCTCTCTTGGTAAGATGCACGTAGTAACTAAATCTCTGTAAACTTAGCTTTGGTGGTTCTGCCGAGAACAGAAGGTGGTTTAATTGAAATCGTGATTATTATTTGCATAATAATTTTGATTAGCTATTAATACCTCTGCTCTCGAAGAGCTTTTGGCAGATTTTCTCTCCAAACAATAGAGAGTCCAAACTGCTTGTATCTTATTATAACATTTTTCCGAGAAAGCAACTAGAGGAAACGTGGAAAACATGTGGATAGACAAAGCAAAAATAGAATTGTCTAAAGTGAGTGTGTACCAAAACTTGCCCATTGACGTTTTTCTGGATATAATGTCATCTCAAATATGAATTCAGACGATACAAACGCTAAAAAAGACCCCACAGTTGAGCAGGAAACTGACGATGTTGTTATTGAAGACATCGAGGAGGGGGAGAATTCTGCTCTTGCTTTAAAAAAGCTTCGGGAAAAGCTGAAAGTCGCTGTCACTGAAAAACAGCAGTATCTTGATGGCTGGCAGAGGACACAGGCCGACTTTTCCAATTACAAAAAGCGGGAGAAAGAAGAGCGGGAAAATCTTATCAAATTTTCAAATGAGCAGATCATTCTTGACCTCATTCCTGCGCTCGACAGCTTCGATATGGCAATGGCGAATAAAGAGAGCTGGATGTCTGCACCAGAGAACTGGCGCAAAGGCGTAGAGTATATATACTCGCAATTTCTTTCAATACTCGAAGGATACGGCGTAAAGCAGACGAATCCGGTAGGCGAGATGTTTAGTACGGCAAATCACGAGCCAGCAACGCTCATCCCGACAGAAAAAGCAGACGAAGATGGTAAAATTCTTGCGGTAATTCAGAAAGGATATACACTGAACGGAAAAGAGGTTCGTCCGGCAAAGGTGAATGTGGGAGAATTGAAAAAATAAAGTAAAGACATGAAAAAATACCGTCCATACATAATTATTTTCGTCATTGCACTCATACTTGTTGGCTTTTATTTTTTCGCTAATATGCCTGTAAAATTTGATTCTCACCCAATCACTTTTCAAATAGCAGATCAAACGAGCGATGCCCCTCACACCGCTTATGCTTCTTTTTTTATAGATACAAGTGGTTTTCTCATGGATGAGAATCCTCTTACTTTCTATCTTGAACATGAAAATGTTGTCGAAAAACTTCATCTCGCAAACTGCAAGGATGATTTTGGAAGTGGTGATGGCATTCCTTATAATGAAAAGTACCGAGCGCACGCTGTGCTTTGTGATGGAGTGGTGTATTCTGTTGCAATGGTTGGAAGTGATGCTATCCTTTACAAAGAAGAAGCTGGTATTGAAACAGAACGAGCTCGTATCCCTCTTTCCTCCAACTTCACGAAACTCGCTTTTAGAAATTTAGAGAAACCATATATCGAAGTTCGATAAGAACCATGCAAATCCAGCAACGAGAAAACCGCATAGTTAAATTCTTCACTGTCGACAAGGGAACGTCGGTGGTGATTTATGCTGTCGCTTTCCGCAAAGAGGGAAGCGAGCTTATTGCTGTTTCTGAACCACGGATTGTACGGATTATTGCAAAGGAGCAGGTGGTACTGAAAGGGGAGGTTTCAAGCGGAAATTTTTCTCTTCCTGGAAAAATTTCCACTTCCGTTCGCCGACTTACAAAGACGCTTCCCGTTATTTCACCATTTTTCGAGACTTCAATTTTCCAAACAGGATTTATTGCAACAATAGGAGCTCGTGCGCCGTCTAATTAAATTGAATTTGATTTTTTATCATCTTTAATTTAATTAAACACAATGTCTAAAGTAATAGGAATCGACTTAGGTACAACCTACTCGGCTGTCGCGGTAATGGAAGGAGGCGAGCCGAAAATTCTCGAAAATGCCGAAGGAGTGCGAACCACACCTTCGATAGTAGCAAAAGCAAAGACCGGAGAGACGCTCGCGGGCCTTTTAGCACGCCGACAAGCAGTGACCAATCCAAAGAACACGATCTACCAGATCAAGCGTTTTATGGGCCACCAGTTCGACGAGGAAGCAGTGCAGAAAGACAAAGCATCCGTGCCCTACGAAGTCGTAAAGGGAACAAATGGAGGAGTGGAAGTGAAAATGGGAGATAAAAATTATCGCCCAGAAGAAATTTCTGCTATCTTTCTCCAGAAATTGAAAGCAGACGCAGAAGCAAAGCTCGGAGAGAAAGTAACCGAGGCAATCATCACCGTCCCAGCGTATTTCAACGACTCACAAAGACAGGCGACAAAGAACGCCGGAGAGATCGCGGGACTCACGGTGCTCCGCGTACTTCCAGAGCCGACAGCAGCCGCTCTTGCATACGGATTCAACAAAAAGAAAAATGAAAAGCTCGTGGTCTTCGACTTCGGAGGCGGTACGTTCGATATCTCCGTATTGGAAACAGGAGATGATGTGATCGAAGTGAAATCAACCGACGGAGACTCACACCTCGGAGGAAAGGATATCGACCAGAAGATCATGAACTATCTCGCAGATGCATTCATGAAAGAGAATCCCGGAATTGATTTGCGAAAAGACCCGCTTGCAAAACAGCGACTCGACGAAGCGGCAGAAAAAGCAAAGATCGAGCTCTCAACAGCAACGCAAAGCGAGATAAACATTCCGTTCATTTCATCCGGTGCCAACGGCCCGCTTCACCTCGTCCAGACGCTCACACGGGCAAAATTGGAGGAATTGGCTGGAGAATTTATCGACCGAGCAATGGCAATCACCAAGCGAGCGATGGAAGCTTCTCCATTCAAAGTAAATGAGATCAACGAAGTTGTGCTCGTAGGAGGCCAGACTCGAATGCCAAAGATGCAGGAAGTAGTGAAGGCATATTTCGGAAAGGAATTGAACCGAACAATCAACCCTGATGAAGTAGTAGCGCTCGGAGCAGCGATCCAAGGAGGCATCATCAAAGGAGATGTGAAGGACGTGCTCCTTCTTGATGTTATTCCACTTTCTCTCGGTATCGAAACCATGGGACAGGTAGCGACAAAGCTCATCGACAAAAATACGACCATCCCGACATCGAAATCACAAACATTCTCAACAGCAAGCGACAATCAGACTTCGGTAGAAATTCATGTCGTACAGGGAGAGCGAGCAATGGCAAAAGACAACAAGTCGCTCGGTAAATTCATCTTGGATGGAATCCCACCAGCTCCACGAGGTATGCCGCAGATCGAAGTTAATTTCGACGTGGACACCAACGGAATTCTTACAGTGAAAGCAAAAGAAAAGACCACAGGAAAAGAGCAGAGTATAAAAGTAACCGGCTCTGGCGGACTTTCAAAAGAGGATATCGAGAAAATGAAGAAAGACGCCGAAATGAATGCGGCAGAAGATCAGAAAGCAAAAGATTTGATTGACGCAAAAAATCTCGCGGAGCAGATGGCGTACACTGCAGAAAAAGCATTGAAAGACGCGGGAGATAAGGTACCGGCAGAACTGAAGAAATCAGTCGAAGACAAAGTTGCCGCTGCAAAGAAAGAGCGAGAAAGCGGTACGCTTGAATCGATCAAGAAAGCAACAGAAGAACTCTCAACCGAGCTTTCAAAAGTCGGCGAAGCAATGCAAAAAGCAGCGGGCGCACAAAGCGCACCCGGAGCTGGAGCAGCAGGTGGGGAAGCAAAGCCGGAGGAGAAAGTGCGGGATGCTGACTTTAAGGAAAAGAAAGACGAGGGAACGAAGTAATGAAGACGCGAAAAAGTTGCCCTGCAAGGCAACTTTTTCGCGTACAAACAGAAAGCCACAGAAATGTGACTTTCTGTGGCTGAAAACTTCTCAACCTAGCTATTGAGCTACCCCTTCGGACCCCATCCCATGTGTCCACCACTCGCTTGAGTGGAAGCCGGAGGTTTGGGAGGCCCGGGAACATCCGGTTTGTCTTCGCCCCACACGTGCAGAGGCGCATCCTCAATATGAATGAGGGAAATCGTAACCTCTCCGGTTGGCCCCACAAGTTCTGCTTTGATTTCGTCGAGCACCACCCCCAGTTTACCGTTCTGGAAAAGATCGGTGCCCGAATAGTTCGAACACTTCATCCAGAGATTGTTGTGCAACAAAATCCCGAAACTTGTCGGATCAAACCTGCCGGAATGAACCTGCTCCTTTGGCGCAGTTACGACCATGTGAAGATAGTAGGAATGCTGCCTCTCCCGACTCTCCACATAAAACTTGTGGGGCGTGTGGATGTTGTGCTTATCACGCCGGAGAACAGCGATGATGACAATGACACCAACAACAATCGAAACAAGACCGATGACAGTCCACATGATTGACCCCCTGTGCTTGGGTTAAAAATTGAAAAGGAAGAGATCCACGAGGATCGATCCTGACTTGCCAGACTACTTTATACCGTCATAAAGTATGTTTGTCAAGGAGAATCCTTGCACTATTTCCTGGGCGGTGTAATATAGTTTTCATGGCAAAAGATTATTATCAAATTCTCGGTGTAGAAAAGAACGCTTCGACGGACGAAATCAAAAAAGCGTTCCGTACTCTCGCGCACAAACATCATCCTGACAAAAAAGGAGGGGACTCTGCGAAATTCAAAGAGGCGAGCGAGGCATACTCGGTGCTGTCTGATGAAAAGAAGCGCGCAGAATATGACACCTACGGGCGAGTGTTCAGCGAAGGCGGAAATACTGGAGGCGCTGGTGCAAGCGGATTCGAAGGGTTTGATTTCTCACAATTCACGCAAGGGTCGGAAGGATTTGGAGGCTTTGATTTCGGAGATATTTTCGGAGATTTCTTTGGGGGCAGAAATTCGAGAACAAAACGAGGGCGAGACATTTCGATTGACCTTGAACTTAGTTTTGCTGAATCAATTTTCGGCTCTGATAGGAAAGTACTTCTGACAAAAACGAGTGTTTGCGAGCATTGCAAAGGAAGCGGAGCGGAAACCGGATCAGAAATGATCACTTGTTCAACCTGCAACGGAAAAGGAAAGATCCGCGAAACAAAAAGATCCCTTCTCGGTTCATTTATGGTAGAGAAAACGTGCGAAACCTGTCTCGGAAAAGGAAAAGTGCCTAAAGAAAAATGTCATGTCTGCCGAGGTGCTGGCGTCACACGCAAAGAACAGGAGATCGAAGTCAAAATCCCTGTCGGAGTTGATGATGGAGAAATGGTTCGCCTCACCGGAATGGGAGAAGCTGTTGCCGGAGGAGTTTCGGGAGATTTGTACATCAAGCTTCACGTGCACCGACATCCGCTTTTCAAAAAAGAGGGAAATAATCTCGTCACTGATCTTAAAATTAAATTAACTGATGCGCTTCTCGGAACTGAATACACTTTGCAGACGCTTGATGGAGAAATCAAAGTAAAAGTTCCAGCTGGAGTAACTTTCGGCGAAGTACTTCGAGTGAAAGGAAAAGGCGTCCCAATGGAGAAAAATCATCGTGGAGACCTCCTTATTCGACTTCATATCCAATTGCCAACAAAGCTCTCTCGGGAGGCCCAGAAGGCTCTGGAAGCTCTTAAAAAGGAGGGTTTGTAGAGGTTTCAGAATATCTAAAAGACAACAGAACCCCCCACTAAAGCTTTAGTGGGGGGTTTGCATAATACCCCCAATATTGCTTAAATAGCCCGAGGATAGGCGTTTCGGGCCCACGAGAGAGGCTTACACCCAAGGAGGTCGCAATGTTCGAGAAATTGCTGAAAAATGTGACCCCTTGGCCAAAAGCCAAAAGGGTTCCGGGAAGAAAGAGTGTCTTCAGAAATGATCTGGATGAATGCTGTTACCTCGTTGGTAAATTGAGGGTTTGTTATTTCGGAGGATGGAGTGCTGAAATTCAGGCCCAAAAAATCATCGCCATGGTAAAGAATGGCAAAGTGTCTTGGGCAGCGCTTCTTACAGACGAGGAAGAACTCAAGGGACTTGTCGCTAAGGCCAGAGAAAAAGAAGCCCGTGAGGCTCTCCCACCGCCACAGCGATGCGAACAAGTCTTCGGCTACATCGGACCGCCAAGAGTAAAAAAAGAGGAACCACCTAAATGGATTCCTCCGTCAGAGCGTAAATAGCGGATAGGATCACACCGATTCCGCTTTTTGTTTTTCAAATAAAAAAGGCTTCGATCCAATGAATCAAAGCCCTTCGAAAACAGTATCTGGAAATCAGCGGACGGAAAAGCCAATACGAGTACCAACATCCCGTCCAGTCGCGAAGCGTAGAATAGTATCTTCACCGAGTCCAGCAATGACCGTATGCATCCCTCCCTCTCTGCACACAATCGCTGAATCCAACTTTGCACTCATCCCGCCTCGCCCGTTTGTCGACTTTGACCGTGAGGCAGAAGCAATGAGTTTCGCAGTCGGAATATCAATCTCTTTATAAAGATTGCCTGGGCTGTCTTTATAAACACCCCCGCAACTCGTCAAAAAGAGAATTCCGTCGGCATCGATAAGTTCGGCAACCAGACATGCGAGCTGATCATTTTCGCTGATGCCTTTTCTCTCTTCGTCGGAGACGATATCGTTCGCATTTATGACAGGAACAACAGATAAAGACGGCGCCGCGAGAATCACCGAACGAGTGGCATTTTTTTCATGTTCGTCTCCCAGATTCGCATGTGTTACCAAAATCTGGGCGATCTCTTGATCCGGCTCAAATGCATTGCTCCACATAATAAGCAAGGGCAGATTGCCCGTTCCCGCCAGAATTGATTCTGGTATACCTTCAACAAATTTCCTGCTTCTCGTCCGTTTTTCCTTTCCGGCCTTGATTGCGCCGGACGTCACGATCACCACATCAACGCCAAGTTCTTGAATTTGCCTCACCTGCAAGGCAACATTATCAAAAATTTTTTGATCGAGATGATTTTCGGTCAAAAGGACTTCAGTGCCAAACTTGATCACGACTCGCTTCACGATTGGGCGCATGGCTTGTTCCTCCGTTTTTCAGTTTTAAAAGGACATTTTCGCAAGGGCGAAATCCAGGGCACCCTGGCGAGAAAATCTAGAATCGAGACCCTCTCGTCAGGGGAGAAGGCGGAAAGAAAACCACCTTCTCGTTCCATGAAGGCGGTTTCTCGATTGAATAGTTTTGATAGATTCTTATAACGAAAAGCCGCATTTCATGGGGTTTCTGGGTGCGGGTGACGGGATATTTACAGACATGGATTTCGCTATGAAATTCATAATTTGAATGCTAGCAGTATGCCGATTTTATGTCAATCTGTTGTACTAGTCCAATGCATTGACCCAAAAAACTGAACATGGTAGGCTTGTCATAAGTAAGTATTCGTATATGAATTCAAACAATAAAAGAATGCAAAATAAGACTTCTACAGTATCTAAAACTACTGCTTATTATTGTTATTATGCTCACATCTCACAGAGGTTAGTTTAAGGCGCCGAATAGAATAATCACACATTATCGACTTCTCAAACTACCCTCATGTGGGGGTAGTTTTTGTTCTTCACAACCTGAATTAAATTACATAAGGAGACAGGGCAATGGGAAACCAGGACATAAGAAGAGTTCTGATTTTGGCCGCCGGATTGCCGGGAGTGGGCAAATCAACAATCTCTCGAAAGGTGAGCGCCAAAATCCAAGCGAGAACTGTTGACATCGACGATTTCAAAAGAACCGAAGTCGACCCAGCTCTGGTGGCACAGCAAATCGACCCACCAGAGATCCGCTGGCGTTACTATCAAAAAGCCTTGGAATACGTGTCCAGTCTTTTTGATCAGGGAGTATCAGTTGTGGTAATGGATGAAGTATTTCATTTGAGCGCCCTCCGTGCTCAAATGGAAGCTCTCTGCGCGAAACAAAACGTGCAGGTGCTGTGGGTTGAAGTGCGGTGTCCGTACGCCACCGTCGAGAAACGCCTCTGCTCACAAGAGAGAGAGTCGCACATCCTGTCTACAGCAGAAGCCTTGAATATGCACCTTATGTTCAGGGAAATTTTCGAAAAATTTCCTGCCAATGCAGAAAATCACTTGGTCATCGACAACGAAGATGACGCCAACGTGGATGCTCTGGTAGAAAAGATTCTGGAAAGATGTTAGTACGAAACAATTGGGCTGGTCTCGGTCACAAACCGACGCCAGCCCTTTTTCTTTGAAAGATTGGGACATTTATACTATACTCACTCGTATCTCATTACTTTTATGCTTAACAAAATAACACTGCTTCAAATAAAGAAACTTGGCGTTGAAATAGACTGGAATGACGCCTTTGCCGGAAAATCCAAAGGAAATAAGCATCTCTTTCGAGTTGTGAAATTAGCTAAATTCATGGCTCAAAAATTACGAGCAAATGTCTCAATTGTTGAGGCGGGGGCATGGCTTCATGATACAGCCCTCCCGTCAGGAAACGACTACGATTCTGAGAAAAATAAACAAATCGTAAAAGATATCCTGAAAAATGTAGACTTATCGGAGGAAGAATTAGAAAAAGTTTCTGAATGCGTCGCTTGCCATGAAGGAACAGGAAAGGCAACAACACTTGAAGCAAAGATAGTCCATGATGCTGATGTTTTAGAAAAATCTGGAATTCTCGGTATCATTCGCCACACATGGAAGCTTACTAATTCAGGCAAGATCTCTCCAGAAAATATTACTGAGGGGACAGCAAAAGACATTTTAGACCATCTGAAGTGGCGCAGAAAGAAGCTCCAAACACCTTTGGGTAAAAAAATACAAGCTTATTTGACTGTGCCAGTTACTTCAGTGGAAGCTCAAGAAATAATTTCAACCGCTTCAGAAAAAGCGGCGAAAAGTATCGTTACAGAAAAGATAGCCGACTCGCTCTTTGGCAAATTAACGAATATTCAAAAAGAAAGACTCAAAGAACAATTGAATATGGGTTATCTGAAAAAATTTTAAAGAGAGTGATCTGCACTTGACAGGAATGTTTTATTCTACTATTAATACGAGTTGGAACTTTCGTAATCCGAGAAATAACCCATAGACCAGAAGGAGGTTTAACATGGGTCCAAAGGACGAGGGACAGGACACGATGGTCAGGATCATCGAGGGCGATGAAGATATGGGGCTGCTCGAGACTCTCACGGGGCATGAGTTGTGCCAAACAGCGGAACAAATCCTTACGGCACGGCTCAAGGTCTTTGACACAAGGAAGGTCAAACTCGTCAGCGTGCACGAACCTCATGAGTCTTCGATAAAGGGGTCAGTCTATCAAGACCGCCTCAATCAAGAATGCCCGCGAGCGAGGCTTGGGCTTGAAGATATGAAGCTCATCGGAGATTACCCGGAACGTCGGGACGAAGTTCTGGCGCGTCTGGTGAAAGAGGACGAGGAGCATCTCGCGAATAATCCGGGCATACCGCTCGGCGATTCCGCCTTCCTTTCGCTCTACAAAAACCAGGACAAAATCCCGGAGGAGTGGAAGGAGCGTGATGGGGAAGGAAAGACACGTCGAATCACATTTGACGGATCTGACCTGGCCACGCGAGAAGACAAGCACATAAAGGTCTTCTTTTTCTGGGCTGGGGGAAAGTGGCGAGTCGGGTCTTACTCGGACGATGACGACCTCACTACGAATTACGTTTCTGCTGTTTACCAAGATCATTGATCTTGACATCAGAGCAATACTCTTAGAATGCCTCCCATTGGCGCTCTAAGAGTTTTTTCTTATAAAATATAACGTTGATAAATATACATCTAGAGGTTACACTACCTTCGGGTAATTAAGTTCCCTCCAAAGGAAGATGTTTTTCTTTTGCGCCAAAGTAAGGTCAACCAAGCGGAATTTCTCCGCGAAGAGATGAAAGGAGTCCTGCTGTGAAAAGATTAAAAAAGAAACATCAGCAATCTGCCACTCTCGCTATTATTGGGGCTAAGGGAAATATGGGCCGTCTATTAGCCAGCATTTTTTCTCCCTTATTTTCGGTCATTAAAATTGATCGTGAAAGTACCAGCTCCGATTGGAGAAAGACGTGGAAAGCGAATATTATATGGCTCAGCGTTCCTCGCTCTTCCATAGAAAGTCTGCTCGTGGAGAAGAAGTTTAAGAAAGAACAACTGGTTGTAGATGTTTGTTCCCTTAAAAGAGGATTGGGAGCGGTTGTTGCAAGGACCGGTGCAACTCACCTTTCTTTGCACCCTCTGCACGGAACTAAAGTCCCGTTTATTGGCCAGCGCTGGGCTCTCATACAAACTCTTTCTCGAGGAGAAAAACATCCTCGAGGGAAAATGCTCTTGAATTTCCTGAAGGAAAAGGGAATCTCATTTCTTCCTGCATGTTCCGAGGGAAAACACGACTTTATGATGGGAATTACATTGAGCATCCCCGAGATGTTGACCATCGTTCTTGAAAAAATTATCGAGAAGTATGCCGAGGATTCCAATCGACCTGTCCCTACGCAAGAAGAACTTATGCAGTGGGCTGTACCGGCCTCGAACGCGATTTTCGGGTCATATCTTCATCTTATAAATAGCACTCCGGAATGGCTTCGAAACGAAATCGTGAGAGAAACACCGGGTAGTCTGCTTTTGTCTCTACATCAAGCGTGCGAGGAGGTGGGAGGAATGTCTCTCGGAAATGTTGGGAAGAAAATCAAAGCCCAATCCAAATTAGTGCGCACGATTTCTCTCTGTGAAAGAGATCGAGCGAGAGATTGGATCAATGCGTGGTTTGTCGACTCGACAAAAACTCTTTTCAAATAGGAGTTTGGGTGATTGCATAACGCAATCACTTTTTTTATTCCGAAAATCATCCTTTCCCTTAAGGTCTTGACAAAAAAGATCCTTAGAGATAGACTGATTTTATGAACATGACAGCACAGAAATGGGGTTTCTTTTACTTCTTTTTTAACTCTCAAAAGGGAGATTTTGTTGCTACTCGATAAACACTGAACAGAACTAGCAAATCAAGAAATCTCCCGCAAAACGGGGGATTTTTCTTTTCTGAAGAATGCGTGTTCTAAGCCAAATACTCATTCTCCAGATCGGAAATGTCCGATTCTGGCGTAGCTCGCGGTAAGCTACGTACACTTTGAAAAGCAAACCTAACGGAGGGAACTACAATGCTCGGAGCTCACACAAGCAGCAGCGGCGATGAAAGACTCGATGATTGTCGCATCGCTGGGTACACTCGGCTGTTGTCTCGAAATGAGCTGGCGGAAAAATTTGCTGCGCCAACCCACGTAGAGGAAGCCATCAGAAGACATCGTCAGAAGATAAAACAGATCGTCCACAAGCAAGGGAGCATTTTTCTGGTCATTCTCGGGCCCTGCTCGATCGATGATCCTGAAACAGCTTTTGAATACTCGGACTTTGTGCTCCGACTTACCGAAGAGTACGGTTCTCGCATTATGTTCTGTATGCGGACCTACCTGGAAAAGCCGCGCTCTGAGGGCGGATGGGAAGGTTACATTACTGACCCTTTCCTTACGGGCGAGTACGATTACGTCAATGGCATTCCGATGAGTCTGGATTTGCTTCTCAAACTTTCGGCCAAGCTCCCGCTTGCCGGCGAGTTTGTGAGTCCAACTGTCGCGAATCTCGTCGCGCACCATTACAGCTACGGTTGTATTGGCGCCCGTACGGTTCAAGCTCCGGACAGCCGTGCTCTTGCAAGTGGAATGTCGATGCCCATGGGTATGAAAAATACCACTGACGGCTCGCTGAAGCACGCAATCACTGCTGTCCGTTCTGCTCGGAAGCCGCACGCTCTTCTGGCTGCGAATCCTGAAGGCCATGACTCGCAGGTCAGAACCTTGGGGAATTCGGACGCGCATGTCATTCTCCGCGGGGGAGATGGCGGGCCGAATTCTCATGCAGGAAACGTGGCTCTGGTCTCTGAAGCCCTGCCTGATGTCGCTGTTGCTATTGACGGATCTCACGGCAATTCGAACAAGGACTGCAAAAAACAGGGTGCGATCTTTCTGGACGCCGGCCGGCAATTCGCAGAGCACGGTCTCGTCCGGATAGCAATGCTCGAGAGCTACATCCATGAGGGAAAGCAGAATTTCCCTTCACCGGAAACGGTTCAGACTCGCAAGCGAGGTCTCTCTGTCACTGATGCTTGTATCGGTCAGAGCGAGACATATGACCTCTGTGGTCAGCTTTTCGAGATTTTGAAGCCAGTTTCCAACGGCTGGGCGCCCTGGCAACAGTAGTTCTTTTTATGAGTTTTTTGTCCTTTCTATAGAGCGGTTCACACTTATCATGTGAACCGCTTTTTTCTTTTTCTACAACTTGCTTGACAAGGGTATTCCTTCTACTAAGCTTGACTAAGGACGTTCGTTAAAAGGCAAAGGACAAAAGTGGTCTTTACATTTCCCAGACAATGGGGCAGAAAGGAGCTGAACGTGAACGCGCTAGAAATTCTCCAAAAGAGGGGATTCATGCAGCAATGTTCGGACGAACAGGGCCTCCATGACCTGTTTTCTGGATCAGAGGTAACCTACTACGCAGGATTTGATCCGACAGCCGACAGTTTTCACATCGGCAGTCTGATCCCGATCATGGCGATGGCTCATCTCCAGAAGCTTGGTCATAAGCCGATAGCAATTATCGGCGGCGGTACCGGTCTTATTGGGGACCCGAGTGGGAAGACCGAGCTACGCAAGATGCTCTCGCGCGAAGATGTCGCGAGCAACATGGCGAAGCTCTCTTTGCAGTTCAACCGTTACTTGACTCTCGGTGGAAAACAAGGACTCTTGATTGACAACGCAGATTGGATCGCGGAACTCAATTACATTGAGTTCCTGCGCGACATTGGCAAGCATTTCAAGGTCAACGAGATGATTAAGAACGAGGGATACAGGAAACGTCTCGAGTTGGAGCAGGGACTCTCATTCATTGAGTTCAACTACCAGCTTTTGCAGGCGTATGACTTCCTCGTTTTGCACGACCAGTACGGCTGTAAGCTGCAGATAGGAGGCGACGACCAATGGGGGAACATCCTGGCCGGCGTCGATCTGGTAAGGAAAGTGAGAAGACAGACAGTCTTTGCTCTCACTTTCCCGCTCATCACAACCGCGAGGGGGCAGAAGATGGGGAAGACCGAAGCTGGAGCAGTTTGGCTGAATGCTCTCAAGACTTCGCCCTATGAGTTCTATCAGTATTGGATCAATTGCGACGACCGCGATGTTGTCCGGTTCCTGCTTATGTTTACTTTCCTCACAATAGAGGAAATTGAGAAACTAGGGGCACTTCAGGGCGCCGATATTCGCCAGGCAAAAGAAGTGCTTGCCTTCGAGGCAACGCGTCTTTGCCACGGCGAAGAAGAAGCAGGAAAAGCGCAAAGAACGGCTCGAGCGGCTTTCTCAAAAGAATCCGCGGACGGCACGGCGCTTCCGACCACACTCGTCACCAAAGAGAGAGTCGCCGCAGGAATTTCTGTGATCGACTTGTTGGTTGAGACGGGGCTTGCAGCTTCGAAAGGAGCGGCTCGTCGGCTTATCGAACAAGGCGGAGCGTATGTGAATGATGTGAAAGTCACTGCAATCGGTGCCGTGATTGACCAAAGCTCTTTTTCAGGTGGCGTTTGTATCATTCGCCACGGGAAAAAACAACACCACCAAGTCAAGGTGGAATAAGGAGACTCCTCATGAGGGTTGGATACTTAGGTCCGGGAAGGAGCACTTTCGGCTTCGAAGCTGCCGAAAGGTTCTTCAAGGGCGAAGGAGATGTTGAATTTGTCTCCTTTTCCAGTCATACCGATGTCTGCCGGGCAGCCGGCAGGGGTGATGTAGATTTCGGAGTAATGGGAGTTGAGAATGTCATCGAGGGCATGGTCACCGAAAGCATCTACGCCATCGACAAGCTCAGCAGAGCCCATGGTCTGAAAATCTCCGGTGAAGTTGAAGTGCCAATCAAGCTGTTTCTGTTCCGCAAGCAAAATGACGGCAGTGCGCCGACCAAAATCTACGCGCAGCCGGTCGCGCAGGGGCAGTGTTCGCAAAAACTTGCCGCCTTCAAAAAAGCCAATAACGATATCCCGATCGAATCGGTCGCTTCGAACAGCAAGGCGGCCGAGATGGCGAGTAAGGATCCCTCCTGTGTGGCAATCAGCACAGCAAAGGCCGAACAGGAGTACGAATTGGTTCGTCTGGATCCTGAATCGATCACGAACAATACCAACAACTTCACCCGCTTTTGGATAGTGGGTACGAAGAGGGCAAAGTCAACCGAGAACGACAAGACCTGCTTGCTTATAAACTTGGACCATCCCAAACCGGGCGGTCTCGTGAAAGCGCTTGCTCCGTTCGCCGAGAGGGGAATCAATCTCCTTCTCTGCACTCCCATCCCGATTCCGGGCAGGAAATGGGAGTACACCTTCCTAGTTGAGTTCGCTGGAAGTTACAGCGAACAAAGGATGGAAGATGCTTACGATCAGTTGTGCGCAAGCGGTATTTCAATGGATGCTCCCCTGGTGCTGGGATCCTATCCCGCAGGAACTACGAAGTAACTGGACTGGGTAGGTGCCCGAGCGGCTAAAGGGGACGGTCTGTAAAACCGTTGGTTAACGCCTACGTGGGTTCGAATCCCACCCTACCCACCAGTTCTTTTGAAACATAGTAATGAATCAACTCCCGTCTCACGATGGGAGTTATTTTTATAAGTAGATTTTTGTTGCGATAAAGGCAGACTTCTCCTGTGCATAAAAAACTCCTCTTTTCCCTATATTTTGGTAAAATAGATGCTATTCAAACATGCAAAAAATCATAAAAGTTACCAAGGGTTCAGGGACAGGGGAGACAAAGTTATCGGCTTTTGACGCCGCTTTGTTTGACGCGGGAATTGCAAACTACAATTTGATCCGCCTTTCTTCCATAATTCCAGAAGGATACGCACCGAAAGCAGAGAAAATAAAAATGAATGGCTCAACAGACTTCGGTAATAAACTCTATGTCGTTTATGCTTCGCAGATAGAAAATGAAATAGGGAAGGAAGCGTGGGCAGGAGTCGGCTGGGTGATGTCGAAAACGGATCCGAAACGGGGACTTTTTGTTGAACACGAGGGAGCGGACCGAGCCCAGATCGAACGACTTATCAATGAAAGCATCATCAGCATGGTGAGGTATCGTAAAGAAGAATACGGAGAGATCCATAGCGAAATCTGCGGAATAAAATGCGAGTCAAAACCTGTCTGCGCACTTGTGGCTGCGGTTTACAAATCCGAAGGATGGGAGTAAAAGCTGATCTATGCTAGACATTCATCCGATTTTGGGAATATTGGCTGGCGTTTTGTCTTTTTGTGCTTTTATCCCCTATACCAGATCAATACTGCGCGGAGAAAGCAAACCACAGAGAGCAACATGGTTCATCTGGACGTTTGTCGGATTTACTCTTCTTGCAAGCTATTATACCTCCGGCGCAACAAGCACTATCTGGGTACCCATATCTTATTTTTTTGTTCAAGCATTTATTGCATTCCTGTCGATTAAATATGGTGTTGGAGGATGGACCACCTTGGACAAAATATGCATAGGGGGAGTTATTATAAGTGTCATTCTTTGGATGACCACCGGATCTCCCCTCATTGCACTTCTTATGGGAATTGTGATAGATTTTCTTGGTCTCATTCCTACAGTATTAAAAACTTATAAAAATCCAAAAAGTGAAGACAGATTTGCGTGGAGTATAAGTTTTGTGGCAAGTATTATAAACCTGTTTGCACTTCAGAGTTTCAGTATTTCAATTGTATCTTATCCGGCTTATATGGTTTTTAATACGGGTCTAGTATTTTTTCTTACATTCCTTCATGAAAAAAAATAAACTAGATAAAATTATCGAATTCAATAATCAAAACGTTTATACGGCAAAATCCCCGAAGGGTTATGGTTATACATATTTTGCAAAAAGAGATTTGAAAAAAGGTGAGATTGTTATAAGCGGTTTCGGTAAAATAGTCGATCATCAAACTCCACACATATCAATACAGATTGATCACAATAAACATTATTTACCTCTCAAATTGACAGGTAAATATTGGAATCATTCGTGTAATCCAAATACGCATATTAAAACTCGATCTGACGGTTTTCCCGATTTTGTAGCAACAAAGAACATCAAAAAAGGTGAAGAAATAACGTATGCATACTGGATGTCAGAACATGGGTGGATAAAGGGAGCAGATGAGAATTTTGTGAAATGTGTATGTGGTGAAGAAACATGCTTTGGAATTATTTCTTCATTTTCGCAGCTACAAAAGCGTCATCGCAAAAAAGCCCTTGAGACAGGCTCCGTTTCAAAGTATCTAAAAAATATTTACAATGATAGGAAGGGGAGTGTATAGGTGCATAAGAGAGTTTGATACAAAAACAAGAGGGTAGTATAATTTATAGATACTATGGATAAAAGAATAAGCAAATCAGGATTTCTAATAATAGGCCTGTACATTGTAATGTTGCTCTGGTGGTTGACTATATTCAACCGGGGCATAATAGACACCACAGAAAATTATCTTTTCGGTGGAGCGATTGGTGTACTTACTGTTATCGGAGGCATCGTAGGGTTGATAAAGGCAAAAAGGTGGGGTGGTTTTAGAAGTTCAACCGGCAAGTCTGTGATCTTTCTCTCGACAGGTCTCTTGACGTGGGCAATCGGAACACTTATCTTTGCTTATTATAATCTTTTTCTAGATATTGCCGTACCCTATCCATCCCTAGCTGATGTCGCATACATTGTGAGTTGGCCTTTGTGGACTATTGGAATATTATATCTTTCACCCGCAATTGGACTTAAATACCAGTTAAAAAAGATGAGTGGAAAAGTTTTTTTACTCATCATCCCACTTGTTACTATTTTCTTGTCTTATTATCTGTTGTTTGTTATTGGAAGAGGCGGCGTCATCGATCTGTCTGGGGGAAGTCTTAAATTATTTTTTGATCTAGCCTATCCTATAGGTGATATAGTAATCCTATCCATCACGGCGCTTGTTTATAGTCTTTCCTTTAATTATCTCGGTGGGTTCTTTAAATTTCCCATCATAGTAATAATGCTTGGTTTTGTTTTGAATTACTTGGCTGACTTCAGCTTTTCTTATACTACCACTCAAGAGACATTCGATGTTGCCAATTGGAACGATCTTCTTTTTACAACTGCAATGTTTGTATTAAGTGTCGGCTTAAGTCTTTTTGACCCGCACTTACTCAACAAGACAGAGAAATAAAATCTACAAACTTTTATGACCACCCTCGATCAAATTGCCACAAAGATCATCAAAGAGCAGGAGCTTGTTATCGGCCCTCTTGCTTGGAGCGAGGCGGGCAAGGTTCAGGGACTTCAAGTGAGTGATCATCACATCGCTTTCAACAACGGAGATCAAAAGGAAGTAGTGAACCGACTTGTCAGCCAGTATGAACGTTTGTTCGGAAAGGCGTCTCATGAGGTGTGCCGAGAGGCGGTGGCTAGCATGATTGCGGAACTTAAACCTGAAGAGATTCCCTCTAGTCTTAGATAATGAAAAATGTTTCTTCGAAAAACAAAAAGCCAGGCTTTAAAGAGCCCTTCAACTCCTCACGAGGATGAACTCAAAAAAGCGGCGGAAAGCCTCTACAAGCAAAACCATGAGCTTGCGATAAAAAACAAGACGCTTTCTCTCCTTCGAGAACTCTATCAAACGAGCATCCAGAATCTGGAGCCGAATATTCTTGCGGGAAAACTGGCAGAGCAGATCCTCAAAGCTTTTGAATACGAGCTCGTAGCCTTTTTTTCTTACAATGGCAACCGGGACGAGCTGGTGCCGTCGGAATTTGCCCGTTCAGAAAGATGGAATGCGACTCGGGCGAAATTGCAAGTCCATATCGATTCTTTTCATTTTCCTTCCGCCTCTACGCATCCAATCCTCGGAAAAGTCCTGCGAGACAAGCAGATGGTGCATATTGAAAACATAACCGAACTTTGGGGGAAAAATGTGTCCGAGAAAACGCTGAAAGAGTTCCAAGAAAACACTCATCTGAAAAGCATCCTTATGTATCCGCTTTTCACTGATGGGAAAAATCTCGGCGTCCTCATGTTCGGACTTAACCGAAATTATGACGAACTCATCCAGTATGAGAAAGATTCTATAGGGAGTTTTATAAACGTGATTTCTATCGCCCTCGATAAAGCATATTTGTATCAAGAATTGCAGGTTACCAATGAGGATCTTGCGGTTGCCAACGACAAGCTGAAAGAGCTCGACCAACTCAAATCAGAATTCCTTGGACTTGCATCGCATCAACTTCGAAGTCCGATGACGGCAATCAAAGGCTATGCTTCCCTTATTCTTGAAGGAGAATTCGGGACAGTCTCGCCCGAATTGAAAGGAGCGGTAGATATTATTTATCATTCAACTCAAACTCTGACTTCTATGGTCGCCGACTTTTTGGATGTATCGCGAATCGAGCAAGGAAATATGAAGTACGACATGGCTGACTTTGATTTTAAGGTCCTTACCGAAGAGGTGATCAGTGAACAGAAACCAAATATAGAAAAGGCCGGACTTGCGTTCGCATTCAAACCGGAAGAGGGGAAGACTTATATGATGAACGGCGACAAACAAAAACTGAAACAGATTTTGGTCAATTTTATCGACAACTCTGTAAAATATACGCCCAAGGGTTCGATGACTGTCAGTCTCAAAAAAGATGATGCGACGAAGAAAATCACATTTGCTGTTTCCGATACGGGTGTGGGTATCGCTAAAGAAACAATGCCGAAACTCTTCGAAAAATTCAGCCGGGCAAAAGACGCGCAAGCAACGAATATCCACGGAACTGGTCTCGGACTGTATGTAGCAAAAAAGATGGTAGATGCTCACCACGGGCGTGTCTGGGCGGAATCAGAAGGGGAGGGGAAGGGTTCTACTTTCTTGGTAGAACTGCAGGGAAAATAAGAAGCTTGACATTGTTTTTACTCGCAGTATTATCAATATAGATTCTTTACAACTGCAATATCTACGTATAGGTCCCTTGGCTTAGGCTTAAGGGATTGGGCCTATGCATCCAGCACTTATTTTTCTCAAAAATAAGTGCTGGAAAGATGATTTCTGCGCAAGTGGAAATCCGGTCTCCTCCGTTACAAGGATAATCGATGTCTGCCGAAAGGCGTATGAGTCGATGAGTGGAACAAAAATCCGCGCTAGCGGTTTTTTCGTACCAAAACAAGGGTGGCAACACGTGGATTAAAAATCCCCGTCCCTCTGCACAATTTTTCGCTGTGCAAAGAGACGGGGATTTTTGCGTTGTAAAAATGGTTCATTTAAAAAGAGAGATTTCACCAAGTCAACGGGGTTCGCTTCCAATGTGGCAAGCGATCCAGAAATTACCGAGCTTCGCCTGAGGGCGAGCAGAAAGGAAAAGATGATGGAAACAAGAACTGACCGGACAGAGCTCCTTGAGCTTCTCCTCAAGGAGCGCCTCACTCCCGAGGAAGAGGCGAAACTCGCTCAAAACGAGGGCGTGGCCAACGGACTCGTGGATACAATGCGGGGACGCTTGGTGAGTTTTGGTCTCCGCCCCAAAACCGGCGAGAAAGACCCGCGAACTTGGGTGCAATAAAAGAGCGCTCTCTGTTACAAAAAGGCCTCGTGCAATCACGACGAGGCCTTCTATTAAAATCAAATGTTTTCAGTTACTATTAGTTAAAATTCAATGAAAAGAAAAGAAAAACAAAAAAATACATACGGCGGAGCATATGTTCCAGAGATGCTTGTTCACGCACTCAAAGAAATAGAAATCGAATTTGAGAAAGCTCTGAAAGATACTCAATTTCAGAAAAAATTTCGAGAACTTCTCCACTCTTACAGCGGACGGCCAACTCCGCTTATTTATGCTGAAAATCTCACCAAACATTTTGGCGGCGGGAAGTTATATCTCAAAAATGAAGGTGCAAACCATACAGGCGCTCACAAAATCACTCACTGCTTGGGCCAAGCACTCATTGCAAAAAGACTAGGGAAAAAAGAGCTGATTGCAGAGACCGGGGCAGGCCAGCACGGAGTCGCAACTGCAACCGTTGCCGCAAAATTCGGTTTTAAGTGCAAAATATTTATGGGAGAAGTTGATATCGCCCGGCAAAGACCGAACGTTTTCTGGATGGAACAACTTGGAGCAGAGGTTATAAGTGTTTCTTCGGGAAGCAAGACCCTCAAAGATGCTGTAAACGAAGCCCTCAAATATTGGATGGCACATTCGGATGAAAGTTATTATGTGATTGGTTCAGTACTCGGCCCCCATCCATATCCAGAAATGAACAGGACTTTCCAGTCGATTATCGGAGAAGAAATTCGTGAGCAAACAAGAAAAGCAGAAAAAAAGCTTCCTGATGTAGTTGTCGCCTGCGTAGGAGGCGGGAGCAACGCGATCGGCGCATTTTACGATTTTGTGAAAGAAAAAGGGGTGCGACTTATCGGAGTTGAAGCGGGAGGAATCGGAAAAAGAGTCGGGGAAAATGCTATGCGAAAAGAAAATGGCAGCCTCGGGATCTTTCAAGGGTATAAATCACTTTTTCTTCAGACAAGCGAAGGACATATCGCCCCAACGCATAGCGTAGCGGCGGGATTAGATTACCCGGGCATGGGACCGGAACTCGCGACACTTTTTCGAGAAAAAAGAGTTGAACTTCAATCTGCAACTGATAAAAAAGCTGTGGAAGCATGCCTTCTTACGGCAAAATATGAGGGGGTTATTCCTGCGCTTGAATCTTCCCACGCGCTTGCATATGCGTATAAAATACTGCCGAAACTCTCGAAAAAAGAAGTGGTAGTGGTAAACGTATCAGGAAGAGGGGATAAAGACCTCTTCAATCTCACAAGATATCTCAATCATAAGGAATTTAAAAAGTTTCTCGCAGAGGAAATTCAAAGATATGAAAAATAATCTTGACCGCACAATAGAAAAATTCGGTGCAGGGAAAAAAACGGGGATTATGGCCCATCTTGTAACTGGATATCCGACCCTTGCTCTCTCAAAAAAAATTGCGCAGTCGCTCGTGGCCGGTGGGGCAGATATTATCGAAATCCAAGTCCCTTTTTCTGACCCAATGGCAGACGGACCACTTATTGTTGAAGCTTGTCAGAAATCCCTCGATAATGGAACCAAAGTAAAAGATAGTTTTGCGTTGGCTGCATTCGTAGACAAAACTTTAAAAACTCCTGTGGTGCTTATGACATATGCGAATATTGTTATTCATATGGGTATCGAAAAATTCTGCGATGAGTGCAAGAAACATAAAATTTCTGGAGTAATTGTCCCTGATCTTCCCCATGACTCCAAAGAGGGAGAGGAATTAAAGAAACAAGCAACAAGAAAAGGGATTCATTTGATTTATGTTCTCTCTCCAGCGATAGAAAAAGAGAGGCTCGAGAAAATTTCTAGACAAGCAACTGGCTTTCTCTACTGCACATCGAGACAGGGAACTACCGGAACTGGAAAAAGATTTGCGAGTGACTTGCATTCCTATCTTAAAAGAGTAAAAAAAAGTTCTCATTTGCCGTTAGCTGTCGGATTTGGAATTTCCTCTCACAAAGACATAAAAGAAATAAAACCCGAGGGAGATATTGCGGTCATTGGCAGTGCAGTTATTGATCTTATACAAAAAACTCCAACACAAAATATACTGAAGACTATTGAAAAGTTCGTAGTGAGGTTGAATCAATAACTAGTTATACAGAATGGGCTTATTTTGGTATTATTAAGGCCATGAAAAAAATCTTGCTTTCAGGAGTAAAGCCAACTGGCCGGCCTCATATCGGGAATTTCTTCGGCGCCATGAAGCAATTCGTTGACCTTCAAGAGAATCACGAGAGCTACATTTTCATCGCTGATCTTCACGCACTCACTACAGTTCAGAATAAGGAAGAGATGAGCGAGAATATTATTGGCGTCGCACTGGATTATCTTGCGATCGGACTTGATCCAAAAAAAGTAGTGCTTTACAAACAATCTGATGTCCCGCAAGTAGCCGAACTTGGCTGGATATTCAATTGCCTTACGACTATGCCGTACCTTATGCGTGCACACGCTTTTAAGGATGCGGAGGCTAAGAATAAAGAAATAAATGTCGGTCTTTTTGATTATCCTCTTCTTATGGCCGCCGACATATTAATCCAAGACGCAAATGTCGTGCCGACCGGTCTCGATCAGAAACAACATATCGAAATCACTCGAGACACAGCAGAAAAATTCAACAGGATTTTCGGAGATACATTCAAAATGCCAGAACCGCTTATCCTAGATTCAGTAAAGGTGGTTCCTGGAATTGACGGACAGAAGATGTCGAAAAGTTACAACAACACCATCTCACTTTTCGCTTCTGACGAAGAAATCAAAAAAACGGTCATGGGAATTGTCACGGATTCAAGTGCGGGAGTGCCAACGAATGTATATGCAATTCATTCACTCATCAAAGACAAAGCATCACTCGATGCACTCTACGAAGAGAAAAAGGGCAAGTATAAAGACCTCAAAGATGCACTTATAGAAGATATGATTGCGTTCATAAAGCCAATGCGAGAAAAGCGCGAAGCTCTGGCAAAAGACAAAAAGGCGGTCATCAAAATTCTGAAAGAGGGGGGCGAGCGAGCCCGCGAGCGAGCCGAAGCAAAAATGAAGATTGTTCGAGAAAAAATAGGAGTTGCGCTCTAAAGGAAAGGTGGTACTATATGAATACCAACGACCCGGCTGACACCGGCGAGGATGAAGAAAGAACGCTTAACGGCTAGTAGATTCTTCCGGGTAAGCCCGATATAGCAGTAAAAAGATATAAAACAGGGTGGCACCGCGACGAAATCGCCCCTGCGAATTTATTAGAATTAATGAATTCGGAGGGGCTTTTTTGTTACTCCGGAAAAAATATATGCAACGAACATACATTGGTGAGTTGAAAGAGATGGCGGGAAAAGAGGTGATGATAGCCGGATGGGTGGATGTTCGACGCGATCAGGGAAAGCTCATCTTTTTTGATTTCCGCGATATGACCGGCACCGTACAGGGTGTTATCTTGCCGAAGGCGACAGAGGCACACGCAGTAGGGAGCAAACTCCGTTCCGAATGGGTTGTTGAAGTCCATGGAAAAGTAAACGCTCGTCCAGAAAAAAATATTCAGAAAGAAAAACCAAATGGTGCGGTAGAAGTTGAAATTCTTTCAATTACCGTTTTGAACGAAGCGACCACACCGCCATTTGATATTGCAGGGGAAGGAACAGAAATAAACGAAGAAACCCGGCTTAAATACCGCTATCTCGACTTGCGACGGCCTCGAATGCAGAAAAATATCCGAGCACGGCATGCTATTCAGCATTTTCTGCGAAACCGTCTCACTGAAGAAAAATTCACTGAAATCGAAACTCCGCTCCTATCCACGGCAACCCCAGAAGGTTCGCGGGATTACGTCGTGCCATCGCGCTTAGAAAGAGGACATTTCTACGCACTTCCACAATCTCCGCAACAATACAAACAGCTTCTCATGTCAGCAGGATTCGAAAAATATTTTCAATTTGCCCGATGTATGCGAGATGAAGATACGAGAGGGGATAGACAGCCGGAATTTACCCAGCTCGATATGGAGATGAGCTTTGTTGAACGCGAAGATGTAATGGCGATCAATGAAAAGCTTCTTATCGAAATGGTGAAAACACTTTATCCTGAAAAGAAAATCCAGCAGATTCCTTTCCCAAGAATGAGCTATGACGAAGCGATGAAAAAATACGGAGTTGATAAACCGGACATTCGAGAGAATAAAGAAGATCCGAACCTTCTGGCATTTTTGTGGGTAATTGATTTTCCATTCTTTGAAAAAGACGATAATGGCGGATGGACATTCACCCACAATCCATTTTCTCGGCCAGCAAAAGAACATATGGAATCTCTTATGGAAAAGAAAGACATCGCAGAAATAAAGACGACTCAATACGATATTGTTCTAAATGGCTGTGAGGTTGCTGGAGGATCTATACGAAATCACAATCCCGAAGCGCTCAAGAAAGTATTTGAGATCATGGGCTATTCTGAAGAGAGAATTCAGCATAATTTCGGACACATGATTACTGCGCTTGGAAGCGGTACGCCTCCCCATGGAGGAATCGCCTGGGGATTTGACCGTCTTCTCATGCTCCTCAATAATGAACCGAACATCCGCGAAGTTATTCCATTCGCTAAAACAGGAGAAGGGAAGGACCCGATGATGGGCGCACCGACGACGATTACCGAAGAACAACTTCAGGAACTTGGAATCAGCATTGTGAAAGAAAAGAAAAAATAGGTGGACAACCAGACCTACAAAATAAAAACGGAGAAATTTGAAGGACCATTGGACCTTCTGCTTTCCCTTATCGAAAAACGGAAACTTCTCATCAACGAAATTTCGCTGGCTCAAATTACTGATGATTATATCGGGTATATAAAAAATAATGGAAATCAGACGATGGGGGAGAGCGCGAATTTTATTTTGATCGCCTCTACACTTCTTCTCATCAAATCCCGCTCGCTGTTGCCGAATCTTTCGCTTTCTGAAGAAGAGGAACAGTCTATTGATGAGCTCGAACGCCGGCTGAAAATCTACAAGGAAATAAAAGAATTGAGTGTGCACATTGCCGAACGTTTCGGAAAAGAGATGATCTTTGCTCCGCAGATGCGAAAATTTGACCCCGTTTTCTCGCCTGACAAAGACACGACTCTTCCGAACATGCTCTCTGCGATGGAGCGGGTACTTCAAAGCTTGCCGAAAAAAGAATTCTTACCGAAGGCGGTTGTGAAAAAAATCATAAGCCTCGAGGAAATGATAGGAAACCTGACAGTACGCATCCAAAAAAGCCTCAAGATCGGTTTTAAAGACCTCGCAAAAGTCGGAAAGGATGATAAAATCAATGTCATCGTAAGTTTTCTGGCAATTCTTGAACTGGTAAAACAGGGTGTTGTCTCTGTTGTACAAGAATCGAAACACGATGACATCATGATCGAATCAAACGAAGTGGGACTTCCTAAATACGGAAATTAAAAAAATGGATCTCGAAACAACATTAGAAGCAGTTTTGTTTTTCAAAGGCGAAGCTGTCTCAATAAAAAAACTTTCTCAAATTCTCGAGAAAAATTCCGCTGAAATTCAGGATGGTTTGAAAGTGCTTGAAGAAAAATTAAAAACGAGAGGAATCCGGCTTCTGCGTATTGGAGATGAAGTAGCCCTTGGGACAGCTTCGAAAGCAGACGAAATCATCGAAAAACTCACCAAAGAAGAACTCTCAAGGGATATTGGAAAAGCGGGACTTGAAACACTTTCCATCATTATTTATCGGGGACCGATCGCAAGAAGAGAAATCGACTACATTCGAGGCGTAAATTCGACCTTTATTCTTCGAAATCTTCTCATCCGGGGTCTCGTAGAAAAAGTGCCCGCAGAGAAAGATCAGAGAAGTTTCCTCTATAAACCAACCCTTGAACTCCTTGCGCATTTGGGACTCGAAAAAATCGAGGACCTGCCCGAATATACGCGAGTAAAAGAGGAGATAAAGAAATTTGAAGAAAGCGCAAAGGAACCAGAAGAAAAAGAGAGCATTTAGCATATACCCCTTATTCGCGCGAATTAGGGATATATACTTTATTTCTTTTTATCAAACATGAAAAAAATATTATTTTCTGTACTTGTAATTATCATCCTTGTTGCTGGAGGATTTTTTTTGCAAAACAAAGATAATCTCAAGAAAGTTCGCAATATAGTTACAAGGGCGACTCCGACCCCGACACCAACGCCCGAAATCGACCCAAGCTCACTTACGTGGATACAGACAAAAACAAGTGCGCAGGGTTGGCCGAAACGCGATTCTCATTCCGTGTTTGTATTTGATAACAAGATGTGGGTTCTTGGCGGGCTTGATTCTGATGCATCAAAAGTAGATGGGATTCCCGATTACGAGTCGGCAATTTATTACAACGACATTTGGAATACGTCGGATGGCGTGAACTGGACGAGAGTAGTAGAGCATGCCGATTTTCCTTACATCCGTTCTGCATCAGTCGTCAATTTTAAAGGCACTCTTTACATGTACGGAGGATGGAGTCCTCATGATGGACTTCAATATAAAAACGGCATTTGGAGCTCGACCGACGGAATTCATTGGAAAAAAGTGGTGGAAAAACCGGATTACCCGGAACGTGAGGGGCAGATCGTGCTCGAATGGAATGGGAAACTATGGCTTGTCGGGGGCGTGGATTATTTTGGAAGGAAAACGTTCAACGACGTTTGGTCATCTGACGACGGGATCCACTGGGGAGCTGTGACAACAAATGCGCCCTGGCATTCGAGATGGGACCACGCACTTGGTGTATGGAATGGAAAAATGTATATCGCCGGAGGGATGAATTTTGGAGGCGTCGGCTACAGCGATGAATGGTCTTCAAGTGATGGGGAACATTGGGATCTTGTGAACGCAACTGCGCCCTGGGGAGAAAGACAGGGGCAAGAAATAGTAAATTACCGAGGGCTAATGTGGCTTATTGGCGGGCTTCATTCTGCAAGTAATGAGGGCAAAGGTGACGCGTGGTATAGCACTGACGGAATTGAATGGACCAAAGCTCCCGATGATTATGAGTGGAAGGGCAGGGAAGACCATGGCGTCATCGTATTCAACGACAAAATTTGGGTGATGGGAGGAATGGACAGCAATTGGAATTGGAATGGGGATGTGTGGTCTTCGAGTTTCCAGATTCAGCCAGAAATTGTAATAAAGATACCCGAAAACTTAACAGTTACGCCCAAACCCGATGAGCCAAAACCGCAGACAGCGGAAGAAAAATTGAATCTTTCTGCGACCTCTTACTTTTCAAAGCTCGTGACTGGGAACGATAAACCGCTTGAGTTCGCTCGAAAAAATATAAATCAAAAATTACCGATCGCAAGTGTAACGAAACTTATGACTGCGCTGGTGGCGGTGGAAAATATTCCTCAAAATACCCTGATTACTATCGACAAAGATAGTTTGGCAGGAAAGGGAAGTGCGGGAGAAATTCACGCTGGCGAAATATTCGACAGAGATTCTCTTCTTACGATCCTTCTCCTCCCATCAGATAATGATTCCGCTTTTGCGTTTGCGGAGGCGAAAAGTGATTTTGTGGTACTTATGAATGCAAAGGCGCAGACGCTCGGAATGAAAAATACTTATTTTGGAAACCCGGCCGGGCTCGATTCTGTTATCGAAAGCGAGGTAAACTATTCAACAGCTTCCGATCTCTTTCTTTTAGCAGAAAATATTTTAAAAAATCATCCTGAAATCTTGACAATCACTCGCAATAAAGAAGCGACAGTCACTAATACCGCTGGGGTAGCGCATCATTTGATAAATACGGATAAACTTCTTAGCGAAACATTGCCGTTTTTGGTACTCGGTGGGAAAACAGGAGAAACGCCGATGGCGAAGAAAAATCTCGTCCTGATAACAGGAAGTATGTATCCTGACACTGCGATTATCTCAATTATTTTGCATTCTGATGATAATTTCGGAGAAATGAAAAAGCTTTTAAATTCGATAATAAAATAGCTGGAAAAAATAAGCATTCCACTATATAATCTCCCAACATGATAATCGACATCGTAAAAGTTTTCCTACCCTCAACCGTGGCCTTCTGCATGGGTATTTTGATCACCCCGTTCCTCACGAATTACCTCTACAAGCACGAAATGTGGAAGAAAAAGGCGGGGAAAGTCGATATGCAAGGAAATGCGACGCCCATATTTAATTCTCTCCATAAAGAAAGGGAGGTGAGCACTCCGCGGATGGGAGGTATTGTGATCTGGGGGAGCGCCATCATCACGGTCCTCTTTTTCTTTTTTCTCGCAAAGATCTTCCCAGGAGCACTTTCGCATAAAATAGATTTCCTTTCCCGAAACCAAACATGGTTGCCTCTCTCGACACTTTTCTTTGGGGCCATTGTAGGACTCGTTGATGACTGGCTCGAGATAAAGGGGAGCCGAGATCATATCGCAGGAGGGCTCTCGCTCAAGAAAAGACTTTTTGTAGTGCTCCTTATCAGCCTTCTCTGTGCATGCTGGTTTTATTTTAAGCTCGGAGTTTCTTCGATTGGACTTCCATTTCATTTTGAATTACAGCTTGGACTTCTCTTTATTCCGTTTTTTATGGCGGTCACCGTTTTTATCTATTCTGGCGGAGTTATCGACGGCATTGACGGCCTCGCGGGAGGAGTTTTTGCGAGTATGTTTGCCGCGTATGCCGGAATCGCTTTCTACCAAAATCAAATAGACTTGGCGGCTCTTTGCGCCACTTTTGTGGGAGGAATATTGGCATTTTTGTGGTTTAACATCCCACCGGCCCGGTATTATATGTCTGAAACGGGGACAATGGGCCTTACTATCGCCCTTGCAGTAGTGGCATTTCTTACTGATTCACTCGCGGGCGGATATGGCATATTAGTGCTTCCAGTCATCGCATTACCGCTCGTTCTCACAACACTCTCAAACATTATCCAAGTGCTTTCCAAAAAATACAGAGGAAAGAAAGTTTTTCTTGTCGCTCCGCTCCATCACCACTTTGAAGCCCTCGGCTGGCCAGCGTATAAAGTGACGATGCGTTATTGGATCATCGGAATTCTCTTTGCAATTTTGGGACTCATACTCGCCTTAATAGGGAAATAAAAGGCTTCTTAAATCTTCGGAAGCTCTTTCGTGTTGTGATATAATTATCACACCATGAGCCATGCTCGCGTAGATAAAGTCCTCCTTGCTTGTTTTGCAATTCTCATCTTCGTGGGATTTTTTATTTTCACTTCCGCATCCCTTGGGCTCCTCACTCGCGGAGAGGGCATATTTTCTCAAGTGGCAATAAAACAAATACTTGTGGGCGTTATTTTAGGTTCGATCGCTTTTTTTATCACACTGAAAACTGATTACACTCATTGGCGTAAATATGCTTTTTTTATCGCTATCGCATCTATTTGCTTTGCAACACTCGTCTTTATACCAGGAATCGGATTTGCTCACGGCGGAGCAAAACGGTGGATAGATATTGCAGGAATCTCTCTTCAGCCGGCAGAATTCTTGAAACTAGGACTCATTATTTATTATGCGGCATGGCTTTCGAAAGTGCGCGAAAAGATTTCCAAACTCCAATACGGTCTTTTCCCGCTTCTTATTGTTATTTTCGTCGCGGCCGTATTAGTCCTTCTCGAGCCAGACACGGGCACCTTTCTAGTTATTTTCGCGAGTCTGGTTGGAATGTTCGTCGCGGGAGGAGGACGATGGAGAGATATTCTCATTCTTTTTCTCCTTTGTGCTGTTGGCATAGCGGGACTTTTCTACATGCGGCCATACATTCGTGAGAGATTTTTAACCTTTCTGGACCCGGCGCGCGATCCTCTTGGCTCGGGGTATCAAATTCAACAATCGCTTATCGCGATCGGTTCCGGCGGATTTTTTGGAAGGGGGTTCGGACAAAGCGTCCAGAAATTCAATTATCTTCCAGAACCGATAGGAGATTCTATTTTTGCTGTGGCCGGAGAAGAATTTGGCTTCATTGGGAGCCTTCTTCTTGTGCTTCTTTACATTTTCTTTGCACTTCGAGCGCTTCGGATGGCCTCAAAAGTAAGCGATGTGTTTGGTAGACTGCTTGTCGTAGGAATTGTTATACTAATTGTGTCCCAATCGTTCCTGAATATCGGCTCTATGCTTGGGATTCTCCCGCTCACCGGCGTTCCGCTTATTTTCGTGAGCCAGGGAGGCACAGCGCTTCTTGTCGGAATGGCAGAAGTCGGTATTCTTCTTAATATTTCACGACGGAGGGCGATAGGATAAATTTAAAATACAAATGAAAATTGTTTTAACTGGAGGAGGCACGGGTGGACATTTTTATCCTCTCATAGCTATCGCCGAAGAATTACAGAAAGAGGCGAGGCAAAATAAGCTCCTCGACGCAAAATTATATTACATGGCGCCAACTCCATATCACGAGGCGCGGCTTTTTGACAATGACATCACGTTTGTGAGAATCCCCGCAGGAAAAAGAAGACTGTATTTCTCTGTCGCCAATTTTTTTGATCTTTTTGTTACCGCGCTCGGTATCCTTGTCGCTCTTTGGAAAATGTTCACCATTTTCCCTGATGTGGTTTTTGCCAAGGGGGGATACGCGAGCTACCCAGCGCTTTTCGCAGCGCGATTTTTCGGCATTCCAGTCGTTATTCATGAATCTGACAGTGTTCCAGGAAGAGTGAACCTTTGGGCAGGAAAATTCGCAAAAAAAATCGCTCTTTCATACCCGAGCGCTGCTGAATATTTTCCTAAAGGCAAAACTGCATACACAGGAAATCCTGTTCGACGGGAACTCATGACGGTGCAAAAAAGCGGGGGGCACGAATTTTTAAAGCTTGAAGAGAGCACTCCGACTCTTTTAATTCTCGGAGGTTCGCTCGGTTCGGAAGTTATAAATGACGTGATTATCGATTCTCTTCCAGGACTCATCTCAAAATATCAGATCATTCATCAGACAGGGAAGGCGAATTATAATGAAATACTAAATACGTCAAAAGTTATTTTAAAAGATAACGAATTTGAACATCGGTATCATCCATTTGATTATTTGAACGATCTTGCGATGCAGATGAGCGCCGGAAGCGCGGACCTTATTATTTCCCGCGCAGGTTCAACGATATTCGAAATTGCTGTGTGGGGAATTCCTTCAATTCTCATTCCTATCACTGACTCACAGGGAGATCACCAGAGAAAAAATGCTTACGCCTACGCAAGAAGTGGAGCGGCAGTTATCATCGAAGAAGCGAATTTGAACTCGCATATACTTTCCGAAGAAATTCGAAGACTTATGGAAAATCCAGCGGAACGAGAGAGAATGAAGGAAATGGCGAAAGGATTTGCCCGGCTTGATTCGGCAGAGGTGATCGCTAAAGAAATCATACAGATTGGGCTAGGCCACGAAAAGTAGGACGCTCCCCGCAAACTTTTTGGTAAACAGAAAAGCCTCACGTGGAGAAAGTAAGAACTTTTCCGCGCGAGGCTTGCTATTTAATTCGTAACCTTCGCATTGACAAGAGAACCATTGCGCTGTGGTGAAATAAATACACCAATGGACTTATATAGTCCATATTTTGCGTTTCAGGCTTCAATGTAAGCGCAGCGATATTTATAAACAGAGAAACTGACCACATAAGCCAAACCTTTGTCGGTTCAGCGCTGGGGTTTTTAAGAACAGATCTATAGGTGGGAACAAATGCGAGACTATATGCTCCCAAGTTGAGTATGTGACCCCACTTAGAAGTCCTAAGTAAGCACCACAATCCCAACCCAATGAGACTGATGAGCATAATAGCTCGATCGAATACTTCCACATCAAGCTTTGCTTTGCGTCGCACCACAATGAAGACTAGTGTTGCGATACAGCCAAGACAGTCCGTAAACAAAACAGC